>NZ_PNCW01000083.1:0-30840 GCF_005886985.1 Pseudoalteromonas sp. S3178
AACTTTAGCTGGTTGCTCAGTTGCTACTGGCTCTTCAACTTTAGCTGGTTGCTCAGTTGCTACTGGCTCTTCAACTTTAGCTGGTTGCTCATCTTGAACTGTTTCAACTTTTGCTAAGTCTTCAGCTGCAATAGCTTGTTCAACTTGTTGTGAAGCATCAACAGGCGTTTCTTCTGATTTAGCTTTTAGTTCTGCTTCATACTCAGCGGCAGCTTGATCAGCAACTGGTACAAATGCAGGTGCATCATCAGATTTAACTTCTGCTTCGCCTTCAGGACGACGACGACGTTGACCCGATGCACGAAGGTGACGTGGTGAGCGGCGTGAACGTGTACGTGTTTGGCCTTGCTCATCATCAGCATTTACAGCTTCATCAGTAGATTCAACATTTGCCACTTGTTCTTCTTTAACAGGTGTCTCTTCAACTTTAGCTGGTTTAGCTTCAACTGTTTCAGCAGGCGCTTGTGCTTGTTTTTCAACTACTGGCGTTTGCTCTTTAGTTTGCGGCTTATCGGCTACTACAGACTGCTCAGATGTTTGCTCTGTTGTTGTAGTTGCTTGCTCTGCGCTTTCATCTTGTACACGTACTTTTTTACGTACGTTACGACGTTGGCGACGAACTTTAGGCTTTTGCTCTTTTGGTTCTGCGGCTTGAGCAGGCTTAGAATCAGTATCAGTTTTAGCCGTTGTATCTGCTTTAGTTTGATCTTTATCTGCGTTTTTATGCTCAGGGCGTTTACGAGAATTAGGGTTACGACGTCGCTTATTGCGATTTTCGTTTCTTTCTTGAGTCTCATTAGTTGCTGTTGAGTCTGTTTTAACTTCTTCTTCAGCCCCTTGGCGCTCGTTGCGAGGTTTTGAACGTGGGTTATTACGACGACGCTGATTGTTATTACGGCGGCGATTATCGTTACCACGACGGTTGTTATTATTGCGAGTTTCTTGCTGCTGTTTCTCAACGGCTGCTTTTTTCTCTTCTTCAGATTCACTCGCGAATAACGACTTAAACCAATTACCGATAGCAGCTAATAAGCCACCTTCAGTTTTAGTTTGTACTGGTGCAGCAGGTGCTACTGCTTTTGCAGGCGCAGCTTGTGGAGCCGGAGTTGAAGGCATTACAACGCCTTTTAACATAGGCTCTTCACGTACTGGTGTAGAAGGAGACTTAGACATTTCGAATGCTTCAGGCTCTGGTGCAACAACTTGCTCGTAACTTACTGTTTCAAGTGTTTCGTCTTTACGTAAACGCATTACTTCGTAGTGTGGTGTTTCCATGTGTTGATTAGGAATAATCACAACATCACATTTGTGGTGCTTTTCAATACGGTGAACGCTACGGCGTTGCTCATTTAACAAATAAGCAGCAACAGCAACAGGCACTTGTGCATTTACTTGTGCTGTATTGTCTTTAATTGCTTCTTCTTCAATTAAGCGAAGAATAGAAAGTGCAATTGATTCGTTAGAACGAATAGTACCTTGGCCGCTACAACGTGGACATGGGCCTTGGCTTGCTTCACCTAGTGAAGGACGCAAACGCTGGCGCGACATCTCTAGTAAACCAAAACGAGAAATTTTGCCTATTTGTACGCGAGCACGATCTGGTCTAGCAGCATCTTTTAAACGGTTTTCAACTTCGCGTTGATGACGTGGAGGTGTCATATCAATGAAGTCGATAACGATTAAGCCACCTAAGTCGCGTAAACGTAATTGGCGTGCAATTTCGTCTGCAGCTTCTAGGTTGGTATTAAGAGCTGTTTCCTCAATATCGCCGCCTTTAGTTGCTTTAGACGAGTTGATATCGATTGAAGTAAGTGCTTCAGTTGGGTCAATTACAATTGAACCACCAGACGGTAGACGAACTTCTCGTTGGAACGCAGACTCAATTTGGCTTTCAATTTGGTAATGCGTAAATAACGGCGTGTCACCTTGATAAAGCTTAACACGGCTCATAAAGTCAGGGCGAAAACGCTCAATGTGCGCTTTAGCTTCTTCAAAAACACGTGGTTTATCAATTAGGATTTCGCCAATATCACGACGTAAATAGTCACGTATTGCACGGAAAATTACATTGCTTTCTTGGTGAATTAAAAACGGCGCTTTAGCACTGTCGGCTGCTTGTTTAATTGCGTCCCAATGTACTAATAATGCTTTTAAATCGTAGTTAAGTTCTTCAAACGATTTGCCAACACCCGCTGTACGAACAATTAAGCCCATACCTTTAGGAAGTTCTAGACGGCTAAGCGCTTCTTTTAGTTCAGTGCGCTCATCACCTTCAATACGGCGAGAAATACCGCCAGCACGAGGGTTGTTTGGCATAAGGACTAAATAGCTACCTGCAACACTGATAAAAGTAGTTAGCGCTGCGCCTTTTTGGCCGCGTTCTTCTTTATCAACTTGTACTATTACTTCTTGACCTTCTTTTATAACGTCGCGAATGTTCGGACGGCCATGAAAAGTATAACCTTGTGGGAAGTATGTACGGGCAATTTCTTTTAAAGGAAGGAAACCATGGCGGTCAGCACCGTAGTCAACAAATGCTGCTTCAAGAGATGGTTCAATGCGAGTGATTTTGCCTTTGTAAATATTGGCTTTTTTCTGTTCGTGACCTGGGCTTTCGATATCTAAATCATAAAGGCGCTGGCCATCAACCAGTGCTACGCGCATTTCTTCTTGCTGCGTTGCATTGATTAGCATACGTTTCATATTGTTACTCTACTTAATTTTTGTCGCTGACATGACGATGTTTTATCGCCTGTTCAGTTGTTCCTATTTTTAGAATATACAGCCTCACGACTGGGTCTTTAACGGAACTGCTCTGTATTTCGTATGCAGTATTTTTAAATGCTGGCAAACAATAGCGTGTAATCACACTATTAAATTCTTTATGGTGCTAAAACTGTCGGCTTTTCAGCTACGTTACACGTTTTACCCAGAAGTCGGCCTGTCATATCAATCTTACTAAATGTCATTCATATTAGGCGCGTAGGGCTCATAAGATGGTGAGCTGAGCATATTTGATGCTTAGCTAATAGCCAGTTTACGAGCAGAGTCGCTGCCAATGTTAATGAACGCTTATTTATTAGATTTTTTTAGTTCTAAATAAGCTGCTGTACGGTACTACAATAATTGAGCTAGTGCTGAACGACGCGTTTTTACGTCGTCACTATCAGACAAATTATCTGTTCATTGCTTTTTCTAGTACGTTAAAAGTCACTTCATGTTCAAACTTAAGCAGCAATATATTACGCGCATTGCTGTTAATTGATCGCACGTGTTAACTGAGGAGGCATAAAAGCTTTGGAAAACTTAACTCGGATCTGTATGATCGGCTACCCAGAATGTGCATCACGAATCTTTTAATGTGTTAAAAAGCACCGTTGTTATTTGCAAATACTAAATATTTGCGCTGCTGATTATCCCACTATTTTTACCGTGTTAGCAACTAAATTATTTTACTTAAATCAGTGATTAGGCAATGTCAGAAAAAACCGGCTTACAAGTATCTTTTGTTACAATCAACGAAGACCATTTAGGTCAGCGTATTGATAACTTTCTTATTACCCATTTAAAAGGGGTGCCTAAAAGCGCAGTTTATAAAATTCTTCGTAAAGGTGAGGTACGTGTAAACAAAAAACGTATTAAACCTGTTTATAAGTTACAGCTAGACGATGTAGTGCGTATACCACCTATTAGAGTGTCTGAGCGTGAAGAGTTTGTACCCTCTAAACTAGATAAAGTAACTCGCCTTGAAGACGATATTTTGTTTGAAGATAAATACCTAATTGTAATCAACAAACCTTCGGGTATGGCTGTGCATGGTGGTAGTGGTTTAAGTTATGGACTAATAGAGGCTTTGCGTGCACTTCGCCCTGATGAGCGCAGTCTTGAGCTTGTACACAGGCTAGACCGTGACACGTCGGGTTGTTTATTAATTGCTAAACGCCGCTCAGTATTAACAGCATTACATGAACAGTTACGCGAAAAAACGATGGAAAAAAACTACTGGGCGCTTGTAGAAGGTCAGTGGGATTCTAAAACGAAAAACGTGACTGAGGGTTTGCGTAAAAATACGCTTAAATCGGGCGAGCGAGTAGTGCGAGTAGATAATGCTGAGGGTAAACCTTCGCATACTCGCTTTAAAGTGCTTGAGCGATTTAACGATTGCTCACTTGTACAGGCATCGCCAGTGACAGGTAGAACGCATCAAATTCGTGTGCATACTCAATGTAAAGGTCACCCTATAGCGTGTGATGATAAGTATGGCGACCAAGGGTTTGACGAATCTATGCGTAAAGTTGGTTTAAATCGTTTATTTTTACACGCACACGATTTAAGTTTTTACCACCCTAAAAACGAAACTACTATGCGTATAGAAGCCCCACTGGATAAAACACTTAAAAATACGTTATTAAAATTACGAGATGCAAAACAGTGATAAAAGCAGCGCCAATTAAAAAGTATAAGCTGGTTATTTTTGATTGGGATGGCACTGTAATGAATTCAGTCGGCAAAATAGTTAACTGTATTCGACAAAGTGCTTTGTCGCTTAATATAACGCCGCCAAGTAATGATGCAATTAAGAATATAATTGGTTTGTCACTTGAGCGTGCTATTGACGTTTTATTTCCTGAGCAGGTAGAACATCAAAAGGCTTTAATTGAAGGTTATAAACATCAATACCGTGTTGATATGACGCCAACGCCCGTTTTTGATGATGTTGCAAGTGTACTTAGCGCCTTACAAAAGCAAGGAATAATGTTAGCTGTTGCCACAGGTAAAGGGCGAGATGGACTAGAGCGCTTACTTGATCAAAGCCAGCTTAGGCAATTTTTTAGTGCAACACGTACAAGTGATGACGCACAGTCTAAGCCATCGCCAGATATGCTTTATCAGTTATTGCAAGAACTTGGCGTAAGCGCCGATGATGCTGTAATGATAGGTGATACAAAAATTGATATGGCAATGGGCAAAGCCGCAAATATGGACCGTATAGGCGTTACTATGGGTGTACATAATGCCCAGCAGTTAAGTGAATTAACACCTGTTGCAACTGTTGATAATTACCAGCAGTTGCACCAAGTATTACTCGGTTAGTAATTTAACTTGCTTGAGGTGTTTGAGCCGCTAATACATCAATACCAAACTCAGCTAATAATTGGCTGAGTTTAATTAGCGGTAAGCCTATTAGGCTATTAGGATCGTCCCCGTTTAACTTTTCAAATAAACAAATACCTAACCCTTCACTTTTAAAACTCCCCGCACAGTTATAGGGTTGCTCAGCATCGCAGTATGCTTCAATTTGTTCACGGGTAAGTGCTTTAAAAACAACTTCGAATGGTTCTATTAAGGTTTTTGCTTTATTACTGGTAATATCGTAAACACAAAGGCCAGTTAAAAATGTTACAGTATTGGCGCTAAATAAAGATAACTGCTTAATAGCATTTTGTTTATTATGTGGTTTACCTAAAATTTGATTGTTAAATACAGCAACCTGATCAGAGCCGATAGCAAGGCCCGTGCTAAAGTGTTGTGTTGCAGCACGCGCTTTCAACTCACTCAAGCGTTTGACTAGCTGCTCAGGCGCTTCGTTTGCTTGTGGTGACTCGTCAATATCTGGCGAAAATGATTCAAATGGCAGATTAAATTTTTGTAATAAAGACTGCCTAAAAGGCGAGCTTGACGCTAATATAAGTGGGTACTTCATGGATTATTTTCCTAATGAAAATCAGTTTGAGTTAGGATAAATCAGATCCGTAAGTAAAACACGTGAAAAACTACCTGAAAATGGTTTTTTACTTTGACTAACCAACTAACTATCTATATGATGCAGCCCCTATGCAAAAGGTGAAAATTCCCATCACTCTTCATCCAGGCAAAGCAGCACAGCACCGTTTATCGTATGACGGAATTGTACCGCTTGAAAAACTTACTCGTTTAGAGAAAGTTGTGCAGGAAGAAGTAGGTGAAATAGCGGTAAAAATTCATTGCAAAAACGACGACCAAGGTTTAGTTGTGATTCGCGGCAATTTGTCCACACACGTAACTGTCACTTGTCAACGTTGTAATGGTGATTTAGGGTTGGATTTGGTTCAAGATTTTGTTTGTTCGCCAGTAGGTGAAGATACAGATTTAGATATTTTTCCAGAAGACTACGATGAAGTAGCGCTTGATGAAAATGGTGAAATTAACGTTTTTGATTTAATTGAAGACGAACTAATTTTAGCAATTCCATTAGTTGCCACTCACAACGAAGCTTCATGCAGTTATTCAGCAAAGCCTGCCAGCTTTGGTGTGTTAAAGGCGGAAGATGATAAACCTAATCCATTTGATATTTTGAAACAACTTAAGAAAGATTCTTAGGAGAAGACTATGGCTGTACAAAAAAGCAAAAAGTCTCGTGCAAGACGCGGCATGCGCCGTTCACACGATGCGATCAGTGGTCCAACTTTAACTGTAGACCAAACATCTGGTGAGACTCATCGTCGTCACCATGTGACTGCAGATGGTTACTACAAAGGCGTTCAAGTAATTTCTAACTAAGAGATTGCTTTTATGCTGACTAATCTAACCATAGCGTTAGATATGATGGGGGGCGATTATGGCCCCCGTTCATCTATCCCCGCTGCCGTTTGCGCAGTAAATGCTCATGCCAATTTAACGCTTATATTGTGTGGTAACGAGCAAGTAATACAAAATGAACTCGAATCCCTCGATTCTTTATCTCACCCAAGACTTATTATTCGCCATTGTAGTGAAATAGTTACTAATGCCTGCGAACCGGCAATTGCTGTGCGTTCAAAAAAAGACTCTTCTATGCGTGTTGCCCTTGATTTAGTTAAATCAGGTGAGGCTCAAGCGTGTGTTAGCTCGGGTAATACCGGCGCATTATTTTTTATGGCACATTATGTATTAAAAATGCTGCCAGGCGTTAAGCGTCCAGCATTAATATCTGCGGTACCTACCGAGCAAGAAAACCCTGTTTATTTACTCGATTTAGGCGCAAATGTGCACTGCGATGCAGAAGTATTGTATCAGTTTGGCATTATGGGCTCAGTGGTTGCTGGGCAAGCTCTTGACTGCGAAAATCCCAAAGTAAGTTTACTAAACATTGGTGCAGAAGATATAAAAGGTCATGAAGGTATTAAACAAGCCGCGCAACTTATGCAGCAAAGCCCTTATATAAATTACACTGGCTATAGTGAAGGCAGTGATATTTTTTCAGGCAAGGCTGATGTAATCGTATGTGAAGGGTTTGTTGGCAACGTCGCATTAAAAACCTGTGAAGGTATCGCTAAACTTATTATGAATAAGTTTACAAAAGCCCTTGAAAAGCACTTAGTTTACAAATGCATGGCCTTTATTCTTAAGCCCGTTATAAAAAAACTCTATAATAGGGTGAACCCCGACCAGTATAACGGTGCTTCTCTGGTAGGATTGCGCGGTATTGTGGTTAAAAGCCATGGAAATGCATCAGCTAAAGCATTTCAAGCAGCAATCGATGAAGCGGTAAAAGAAGTTGAACGCCAACTTCCAGATAAAATAGCCGCAATTTTCGAAAAAACACATTCTAATGATACGGCGGCCCATTAAATTTTAGGTGCCGTATTAATTACATATTATTTTTTGTTTAATTAAAAAGAGCAAAGTATGGCACAAAAAATTGCACTTCTATTTCCAGGTCAAGGCTCTCAAAGCGTTGGCATGTTGAGCGAGCTGTTAGAAAGCTCAGATATTGTAAAAGCAACATTTGCAGAGGCGTCGAACGCATTAGGTTATGACCTTGCTGCACTTGTGCTTAATGGCCCAGAAGAAAGCCTTAACCAAACTCACCGTACTCAACCAGCATTATTAACTGCAAGTGTGGCTATTTACCGTCATTGGTTAGCAGAAAATCCAGATGCAGAAATTGTAATGGCAGGGCACAGCTTAGGTGAATATTCAGCTTTAGTATGTAGCGACGTTGTAAGCTTGAGCGAAGCGGTAAAGCTTGTTGAAAACCGTGGTTTATACATGCAAGAAGCAGTACCTGCGGGCGTAGGCTCTATGGCCGCTATTATAGGTTTGGGTGATGACGAAATTAAAGCTGCATGTGATCAATCAGCGCAGGGCGAAGTTGTTTCTCCAGTAAATTATAACTCACCAGGGCAAGTTGTTATTGCAGGGCATAAAGCGGCTGTAGATAGAGCATCGCAAGCATGTAAAGACGCGGGTGCAAAACGTGCATTACCACTGAGCGTAAGTGTACCGTCGCATTGTGAGCTAATGAAACCAGCAGCAGAAAAACTGGCTAATGATCTCGCTGCTTTAACATTTAATACACCTAAGTGTGATGTAATTAATAATGTTGATGTAAAAGCAGAAAGTACAGCGGATGCAATTAAAGATGCATTAGTACGTCAATTATATAGCCCAGTGCGCTGGACTGAAACAGTACAAGCTTTGGTTGCACAAGGTATAACGCAAAGCTACGAATTTGGCCCAGGTAAAGTATTAACTGGTCTTGCAAAACGAATTGATAAGGCAATGGTTTGTGGCTCAGTAAATGATGCCGCGTCAATCGATGCTGCTAAATAAGAGTATATATAATGACTAATTTATTTTCTTTAGAGGGCAAAGTTGTCCTTATTACAGGTGCTAGCCGTGGTATTGGTAAAGCAATAGCTAATACACTCGTAGCACAAGGTGCAAAAGTAGCGGGTACTGCGACAAGTGAATCAGGCGCAGCTAAAATTAGTGAGTATTTAGCTGATAACGGTAAAGGTTATGCATTAAACGTAACTGATCCTGCTTCGATTGAGACAACACTTGCCGCGATAAAAGCTGACTTTGGTGATGTTGATGTACTAGTAAATAATGCGGGTATTACTCGCGATAATTTATTAATGCGTATGAAAGAGAACGAGTGGGACGATATTATCGACACTAACTTAAGCTCTATCTTTCGCTTATCAAAAGCAGTTTTACGTCCAATGATGAAGAAGAAAAATGGCCGTATTATTAACATAGGCTCAGTTGTGGGCACTATGGGTAATGCAGGGCAAGCTAATTACGCTGCGGCAAAGGCTGGCGTAATTGGTTTTTCTAAGTCACTTGCACGTGAAGTTGCATCTCGTGGGATTACAGTAAATGTAGTGGCACCTGGTTTTATTCAAACTGATATGACAGATGATTTAACTGACGATCAAAAAGCAGCTACGCTTGCTAACGTACCTGCGGGTCGCTTAGGTCAGCCAGATGAGATTGCAGCAGCAGTGTGTTATTTAGCATCTGACGCAGCTGCGTACGTATCAGGCGAAACTTTGCATGTAAATGGCGCGATGTACATGGTTTAATAGCCAGCGTACTTACATTGACACTAAATTAAGTTAAGTAAGTTACCTCAAAAAGATTGAATTTTTTGTGATCTTGCTTTAAACATACTTGAAATCGCTGTGAAAATAAGCGATAAAAGACAAAATAGACACTCAGAGGTTTGACCAGACAATTATTTATGGTCAAATCATTGAATCAGAGAATTATGCGGCGTAAACTACGCCGCAATCTGAAAATAACGCATTGGCGTTTTTAATAAAGGAAAGAAGAATGAGCGATATCCAAGAACGCGTAAAGAAAATTATCATTGAACAACTAGGTGTTAAAGAAGAAGAAGTTAAAAACGAATCTTCTTTCGTAGATGACCTAGGTGCAGATTCTCTTGATACTGTTGAACTAGTTATGGCTCTTGAAGAAGAGTTTGACACTGAGATCCCAGATGAAGAAGCTGAGAAGATCACTACAGTACAAACTGCTATCGATTACGTTACAGCTCACGCTGAGTAATTAATCGCAAGTTAAAGGCAGCATTCGCTGCCTTTAATTTTTATATCCAAACCACCTCAAAGTTCATGATTCAAACTCACCCTTATTTATCGTTAATGCATGTGTTTTTTAAAGCACGTATTTAGTAGAGTTTGAGACTCGCACTTTGAGGTCGCTTGGGTATGAATTCCCTTTGTAATACCAATTCGATTTAAACTTAGTAAGTTAATAAGCTTACTAAAATAATAATATTTTAATCAATTGGTGAAAATATCCCTTATTGGAGGCAAACCGTGGCTAAACGTCGAGTCGTCGTAACTGGCTTAGGAATGTTGACGCCGCTAGGTAATGATGTTCAATCAACCTGGCAAGGCTTATTAGATGGTAAAAGTGGTATTCAAACAATAACACACTTTGATACATCAAAATTTGGTACTAAATTCGCTGGTTTAATTAATGACTTTGATGCAACTGCATACATGTCAGCGAAAGATACTAAAAAAATGGACTTGTTTATTCAGTACGGTATTGCGGCGGGTGTTCAAGCCTTTAAAGATTCTGGCCTTGAAATCACTGAACAAAACGCAACACGTATTGGTGTAGCAGTTGGCTCAGGTATTGGTGGTCTTACACTCATTGAAGAGAACCACATTAAGCTACTTAATAGCGGCCCTCGAAAGCTTTCTCCATTTTATGTGCCTTCTACCATAATAAATATGATTTCGGGTCATTTATCAATGATGCATGGGCTTCGTGGTCCTAACATCTCTATTGTTACTGCTTGTACTACGGGGTTGCATAACATAGGCCATGCAGCGCGCATGATTGCTTACGGTGATGCCGATGCAATGGTTGCCGGTGGTGCAGAAAAAGCGTGTACACCAATTGGTATGGGCGGCTTTAATGCAGCTCGTGCGTTATCTACACGTAATGACGACCCACAAGCAGCTTCTCGCCCGTGGGACAAAGACCGAGATGGTTTTGTGCTTTCAGACGGTGCAGGTGTTGTTGTAGTTGAAGAGTACGAACACGCTAAAGCGCGTGGCGCTAAAATTTATGCTGAGCTGGTTGGCTTTGGCATGAGCGGTGATGCATACCATATGACCTCACCACCAGAGGACGGTGCAGGGGCTGCGCTTGCTATGCAAAATGCATTAAACGATGCCCAAGTAAATGCAGAGCAAGTTGGTTATATTAACGCGCACGGTACATCTACCAATGCTGGCGATAAAGCAGAAACTGCAGCTGTTAAATCTATTTTTGGCAATGCCGCAAAAGATGTAATGGTAGGCTCATCTAAATCAATGATGGGTCACTTGCTAGGGGCAGCAGGCTCGGTTGAATCGATTATTTCTATTTTATCGTTAACTGATCAAAAAGTGTCGCCAACCATTAACCTTGATAACCCAGATGATGGCTGTGATCTAGATTACATTGCTCATACTGCACGTGACGCAAAGTTGGACTTTGCTTTATGTAACTCGTTTGGTTTTGGTGGTACTAATGGCTCGTTGCTATTTAAAAAGGTATAATCTTTTTAACAACGAACAAAATTATAAAAGCTCAGTTGTTTAACTGGGCTTTTTTTATATGCCAAATTAAATGCAAACAATAATAACGACAGATCAAAATAGCACTTTAAGCACCCAAGATAGAGGCTTAAATTATGGTGATGGCTTTTTTACTACAGCTAAAGTTGTTGATGGAAAAGTGCAGTATTGGCCATATCATAAAGCACGTTTAACTGAATGCGCGCAAAGGCTTGGCTTTCCAAATATTAATTTTACTGAGCTAAAAGAGCACATAGGCAATTGTATTCAATCATACAAACTAAATGTGCTTAAGATTGTCGTTACTCGCGGAGAAGGCGGACGGGGTTATAGCTTACCTACTGAGTGTAATTTAACTATTCTACTCAATGTTACTGCCTATCCTCAAAATTATTTGAGCCTACATCAAGAGGGTGTAAGCCTAGCAATAAGCCCTATTAAATTAGGGGCTCAGCCTTTACTTGCTGGCCTTAAAACCCTTAACCGTTTAGAGCAAGTTTTAATAAAAAAAGCTATGCAGAATGAAAGTTGCGATGACGTTATAGTACTTGATTACAACAATAATGTTATTGAAGCCTCTGCGGCTAATATATTTGCGATTAAAGGGGGCCGTGTTTTTACTCCAAAGCTTGAGGAGTGCGGGATCAAAGGGGTTTATCTGCAATCGTTATGTGATAAATTAGCTATAGAATTTAAAGTGGTTAGCGTTGAGGATTTAAAACAAGCAGACGCTGTTTTTGTATGTAATAGCTTAATGGCGGCCATACCGGTTAAAAGCATTGAGTCGCGTATATTTGACGTATCAAAAAGTCAGTTGCTATTAAAAGAATTATTAGCCAAGGAGGCTAAGTGTTAAAAGTTACTTTATCGGTAGTATTACTTGCCATTATTACCACAATTGTAGGATATCAGCAGTTACAAGCGACTATAACAAGCCCTTTGTTAGTCTCGACGAATCCCCATTTTGAAGTGAAAAAAGGCACAGGTTTTAACCAGTTGTGCAAACAATGGCAAGTTAAAGGCTGGGTTGAAGACTGCTTGCGGTATCAAGTCGTTGCTAAGTTAGATCCCACCCTGACTGATTTAAAAGCAGGGCTCTATGAACTCACTTCAGATAGTGTGATCAATAATATAAAAAAAATTAATCAAGGAGAGCAAGTCAGCTTTAGTTTTACCATTATTGAAGGGCAAAACTTACGTGAAGTGCTAAACACTGTTAAAACAGCAACTAACCTACAAAACGATTTAAAAGATGATGCGCTAAGTATGCAAATCCTCGACAGTGATATGTATTTAGAAGGCTGGCTATTCCCAGATACTTATCACTATCACAATAACGACACAGCAAGCAGTGTATTAAAACGTGCAGCGCAAAAAATGCAGCAAGTGCTAGATGATGCATGGCAGAAACGCAGTGACGATTTACCTTACGATACAGCTTATAAAGCGTTGATAATGGCTTCAATAATAGAAAAAGAAACCGGCCTTGCCAGCGAGCGCCCGTTAATAGCCTCAGCTTTTGTAAATAGATTAAATACGAATATGCGGTTGCAAACCGATCCTACCGTCATATACGGAATAGGCGCAAATTTTGATGGTGATATTAAAAGTAAAGATTTACGCGATTACACACCATACAACACGTATCGTATTAATGGCTTGCCACCAACACCGATAGCAATGCCATCTAAAGCTGCTATATTAGCCGCCGTTAACCCGCCGCAAAGTGACTATGTATACTTTGTTTCAAAAGGCGATGGTAGTCATCAATTTTCAACCACATTAAAGCAGCACAATGTGGCAGTTAACACTTATATTTTAAATAAAAAGAACTAACTTTTTTATGAAACCAAAATTTATAGTAATAGAAGGCCTTGAAGGCGCAGGTAAATCAACAGCGATTTCGCTATGCCAAGACTTTTTAAACAAGCAAAAAATAGACTTTATCAATGTCCGCGAACCAGGTGGTACGCCTTTAGCTGAATCATTACGAACGCTTGTAAAAGCTGAACACGAAGAAGAAATCGCTTTTGAAACCGAGCTACTTATTATGTACGCGGCGCGCTCTCAGTTAATGCATAACGTCATTAATCCAGCGCTTGATAAAGGCCAATGGGTACTTGCAGATCGCCACGATTTATCGTCTCAGGCATATCAAGGTGGAGGGCGTGGTATTAGCTCTAATACATTGGCCTCACTTTCGTCTATGGTATTAAAAGGGTTAAAACCCGATTTAACTATTTATCTTGATATAGACCCAGTTATTGGCCTTGAGCGAGCTAAAGGCCGTGGCGAGCTTGATAGAATCGAGCAAGAAGCCATTGAGTTTTTTCAGCGTACGCGTATGCGTTATGTTGAGCTTGCAAATGACGATAATACAATAAAAACAGTCGATGCAAACCAAAGTATTGATAAAGTACATCGCGATATAACTAACGTACTACATACGTTTTTTGAAGGCTTAAAATAATATGGCATTGCCATGGCTACATGATACTCAAGTTCGCTTAGCACAAAGCTTTCGTGCAAATCGATTTCATCATGCGCAATTATTTTGTGGGCCTGTAGGCGTGGGTAAATTTGCACTTGGTGATGAGCTTGCCAATGCACTTTTATGTCAAAATATTAATGAGCAAATAACGTCTGATAATGGTTTGCTCAAGCCTTGCGGGCACTGTAAAAGCTGCTCACTAACGCTTGCGGGTAATCACCCTGATAAGCGGTTAACGCAAGTTGATGGGCAAAGTATTGGCGTAGATGATATACGCGGTATCAGTGATTTTATGAATCATTCAGCGGCGCAAAATGGTAACAAAGTCGCCATTATAGAAAACTGTGAAAAAATGACCGTTGCTGCGGCTAATGCATTATTAAAAACGCTTGAAGAACCAACCAATAGCCGCTTTTTAATATTAACGACAAGCCAGCCTGCACAGCTTGCAGCCACTATTTTAAGCCGCTGCGCTAAAAGTGAGGTAAAAGTAACAAATAAAGCACTTGCAGAGCAATGGCTACAAACGTTAGAAATCCAACATTATAGTTGGCTCACTCTTTTTTATAACCAACCACTGCAAATAAAAAAGTGGCAAGAGCAAGAACAGCTAAATAATATTGATACACTTTATAAGTTTGCAACTGACTTTAAACAAAGCCATAATTTCAATGCGTTAGTCGATATAATAAATAAGCAGCCAGAGCTAGTACGTATATTTACGTTGTTTTTAAGTGAGCAATTAAAGCAGCAGCTCTTAAAGGGTATGAGCTTTGACTCTTATCAAAATGCACAGCATGCATTAGCTGAATTTTTACAAAATAATATTCAAGTACTGGGCCTTAATTTACCGCTTGCTGTATCGCGATTAGCATACACGTTACGCAATCAATAGGATTTATTATGCAAGAGCTTTTAGTAGATATAGATGATTTAGATGAGTTGTATAGTTGTTACATGCCTTATTTAAAAAAAGGCGGCCTATTTGTACGTACTAACATGCGTTACGAAGTAGGGCATTCTTTGGCGCTTCGCGTCACTTTGCCCGATGCCCTAGAGGACGATGTAGTAACCGGTAAGGTCGCGTGGATTACCCCGCAAGGTGCACAGAGCTCTAATCCACCAGGCATAGGCATTAGTTTCTTAGATGATAAAACAAACTTAAATGCTAAAATCGAAAAGCTATTAGGGACTATGTTAAACTCCGGTAATCCTACGTATACCATGTAGTTTTAAGCATAAATAAGTTTATGCCATTTCAACTTTATTGAGCTATTAGTGCTCTTTAATTAGTAACTTAAAACCATAAAACAATACAGGCCATATAGTGATTGTAGATTCTCATTGCCATTTAGATCGTCTTGATTTTGATAAACTAGATTTAAACCTTGACCAAGTACTTGATAAAGCACGTGCAAAGCAAGTTGAACATTTCTTATGCGTGAGTGTAACGCTTGACCAATTCCCAAGCATGCTTGATAAAATAAAACACTACGATGATGTTTCAGCTTCATGTGGTGTACACCCGCTTGATCAAAAAGACGCGCTTAACAAACAGCAATTAATCGATTTAGCTTCGCACCAAAAAGTAGTCGCTATTGGCGAAACGGGTCTTGATTATTACTACTCAAAAGATACGCATGCAGTTCAACAAGCAAGTTTTGTTGGCCACATAGAAGTAGCAAACGAATTACAAAAGCCTTTAATAATCCATACTCGCGATGCGCGAGAAGACACAATTAATTTAATGCGAGAACATAAAGCAGAAAATTGCGGTGGCGTACTGCATTGCTTTACAGAAGATTGGGATATGGCAAAAAAAGCAATTGATATGGGCTTTTATATTTCAATATCGGGTATTGTAACTTTTAAAAATGCAGTTGAACTCAAAGAAGTAGTAAAACAAATCCCACTTGATAGATTACTTATCGAAACCGATTCGCCGTATTTAGCGCCTGTCCCGTACCGAGGCAAAACAAATCAGCCAGCTTATGTTGAAGATGTAGCCTATTACATTAGCGAGCTTAAAGGCATTAGCTTTAACGAGCTTGCCAAAGCGACTACCGATAACTTCTACTCTTTATTTAAATTAGCAGCTAAAGGCTAACTACATGATTACTGATACGGCGCTACTTCCTATTTTATTAATGGGGCCAATGGTGCGCCGTGCAGAGCAAACGGGTGTGTGTATTCAGTTTGCCACTTCTAAACCTGCTACCTGCCAAATAAACCTCCTCGAACTCGAAAGCTATAGCGATCAACAAACGGTAGCTTTAGGTCAGCACTTATATTTACACTTTGTAATTATAAAGCCGGCAAGTACTATATTCCCGCTTGATAGCCTATTAGGCTACGAGCTTATTATAGATGGCAGCTTAGTTGATTTAGCCCCATGGTGTTTTTCAAGCCAAACTGCACCTGCATTTGTAATACCTAATAAACTTACAAATATACTACATGGCTCGTGCCGTAATGCGCACCACCCAGCAAAAGACAGCTTAGTGTCTGCAAGTCATTGGCAAAATACACAGCGAGGTAATAATAACCAAGGCGCTCAGCTTTTATTATTAAGCGGCGATCAGGTGTATGCTGATGACGTAGCGGGCCCTATGTTATTAGTTATTCACCAGTTAATTGACGTTTTGGGTATTTATAAAGAGCAAACCTTAGCGCTTAATCTGCCAGATGATATTAACGAACAACTTTATAATCGGCATTTATATTTACCAAAAACACCTTGGCAAAAGCGTCCTAAACTGGGTGTTGGCTATTGGCTTAAAAAAGACGAGCCGCATTTCTCTAGTGTAAAAGCCTACAACCACCTAATTCACTTTGAAGAGTACATTGCTCTATATTTACTAAATTTTAGTGCTTTAGTTTGGCAATGTGTAAATATTAAAGAAGCGAGTTACTTAGGTGAAAGTTCAAAAAATCAGACCATTTTTAATGCCGAAAAAACAGCACTAATTGACTATGCTAAAGGTCTTAACGAAGTAGAGCGGTTATTCGCTAATGTATCTACATTAATGATATTTGACGATCATGATGTAACCGACGATTGGAACCTCACCGCAGGGTGGGAGCAAGCTATTAATCAAAACCCGTGCAGTAAGCGCATTATTAATAATGGCCTAATTAGCTATTGGCTATTCCAAGGAATGGGGAATGACGCACTAATAAAAACAGGTGAGCTATTAACGCCTTTTAAGCAAAGTAAATCCGCTAATAATGTTTGGCAACTCCAAGCGTTTGATAAACCCTTAAACAATTTTAATTATTGGCATTATGAGTTAACAACAATACCAAAAGTTGTTGTGCTAGATACCCGCACACACCGATGGCGTAATGAGAGTAACTTTAATGAGCCTTCAGGGTTGCTCGACTGGGAAAGACTCACAGAGCTTGAAGAAAGTTTACTAAGCCACGATAAAGTTATAATTGTATCACCAGCCCCCGTTTTTGGTGTTAAATCAATAGAGGCAATACAAGCTATGTTTAACATGTGCGGCCAACCGCTCATGGTTGATGTAGAAAACTGGATGGCGCACGAAGGCTCAGCTAAAAAACTACTCGATACATTCAGACGAACCGACACCCCAAACGAAACGCTTATTTTATCGGGCGATGTACATTACTCATTTTGCTTTTCGGTGCAAAAGCGTTTTGGCGATCACCCCAATCGAATTTGGCAACTTACCGCCAGCGGTATCAAAAACGAATTTCCGCGTAAGCTAATTAACGTACTTGATAAGCTCGACTCAATATTATACGGCCCTAAAAGCCCGCTTAACTTTTTTACCAAACGCTGGCACATGGAAGTAGATAAACACCAAACCAAAGGCGAAGGTCAAAAGTATTTAGTAAGCGACTCCGCCATTAGTTTAATCACCCTAGAGCAGGGCGATTTAGCGCGCTACCAACTAATCCACGGCGACGGCCATTTAACTGAGTTTGATTTAGAAGAGCAGTAGTTTGTTCTAAAGGGCTTCCCCTGTAATGGTAAGAGCTGTTTTTTAAGGTTACCGATTAAAAGTTTTACTGGGTATCCTTCTGAAGTTTTTTACGCATATTCTGAGTGTTTTTAGTACAGTAAAATAAACGTCTAAAGTACAAGCTTTATCGCACTAATACAGTGCATCAAAAAACCAATATGGTGCAACAAAAAATTAACATAAAAACATCAAAAAGGATGCTTTTTTTTATTGAGTAGATTGTTGTGGTGTGTATAATAAAAATTCACATGGTAAGTGAAGTACATAAAGAAGGATCTTAGATTTTTTTATTCCTTTTTTGTGCTTTCATAAAGCAAAATAAAAGGAATTAAAGTGAAAGTATTAAAAGCAGTATTGCCAGTCGCAGGCCTTGGAACACGTATGCTGCCCGCGACAAAAGCCCTCCCTAAAGAAATGCTCCCTCTTGTAGACAAGCCGCTGATTCAATATGTAGTAAATGAAGCCGTAGCTGCAGGAATAAAAGAAATTGTACTTGTAACACATGCATCCAAAAACTCGATTGAAAACCATTTTGATACTAGCTTCGAGCTAGAGGCTACGCTTGAGGCACGAGTAAAACGTAGTCTTTTAGAAGAAGTGCGTTCTATAGTACCAAAAGATGTAACTGTAATTTCTGTAAGGCAGTCAGCTCCCTTAGGGCTTGGGCATGCTGTATTAGCTGCTCGCCCTATAGTTGGCGAAAATCCATTTGCAGTTATGCTACCAGATGTAATTATCGACAAATACCAATCAGACGCTAAAAAAGACAACTTAAGTCAAATGATTGATCGCTTTGATAAAACAGGTCACAACCAAGTAATGGTCGAACCTGTACCTCATGAACAAGTTCATCAATATGGTGTTGTAGATCTTGCAGGTAAAAAAATTAAAGCAGGCGAAAGTGCTGCTATTAAAAATATGGTTGAAAAACCAAATAATAATGAAGCACCAAGTAATTTAGCGATTACAGGGCGCTATGTTGTTTCAACTGCAATTTGGGATTTATTAGAATACACCCCACCCGGAGCCGGTGGGGAGATTCAGTTAACTGATGCATTACTGCAGCTTCGTCATCTAGAAACGTTAGAGGCATATCATTTAAAAGGCAAATCACATGATTGCGGCTCTAAACTTGGCTATATGCTTGCAAATGTTGAATATGCAATGCAATCAAGTCACCTTGGTAAAGAATTTACAGAACAAATAAAAAAACTAATCTAACTCACTGTTTAATAATGTTAATTTTAAAATGGTATGGCTGTAGCTAAGGTTATAATGCTTATAAAAAAAGATTATTTATACGCTTCAATTTGGGCATCATTAGCTGTTGGTTCATTACTGTTTAATACGATGTTTGGGGCTCTCGCTGCTTTAACTTTTTTAATAGCTGGTACAGTTTATGCTGCATCTGGAATTACCTATACATTAAAAGTATGCAGAATAAACTGGGAATTATTTTTAATACCGGGTTTGTGTTTAGCTTCGGTGGTTTGGTCTGATATTCCGGCTACAGCATTAAGAGCAAATATACAGTTATTGCTGACTACTATTTATGCTGTTGTTATCGCTAGCCGTTTACCACTTAATTTATTTTTAAGAGCCGCAGCCTTTATTATGTTAATTGCTATGTTTATGAGCTTGTTCTCATCCAGAACAGCTTTAAATGGGATGACAGGCGAAATAAGTTTAATTGGTATTTTTGGTAGTAAAAACTATCTCGCTGCAAATACATCGATGTGTATTGCATTAGCACTTACGCTAACGATGAATAATAAAATTGATATTTTTAGTCGATTATTAGGGGCAGTATTACTACTTACGTCAACTTTAGTGTTAGTTAAAGCAAAGTCATTAGGCGCGATTATTTTTGTCATAGGCAGTGTATTTATCAGTTTAGTTATTATTTTTTATCAGAACTTATCTCTAGATAAATTTACTAGGGGAAAACTTAATTGGCTTACAACTTTTGTATTTATATTTTGCATGTTCTTATTGGTTTATTCACTTATAAACGGAAGTTTTAATGAGCTAATGTATAGCGTAGGAAAAGACCCTACATTGACTGGTCGAACCCATTTATGGGAGAGAGGTGTATCTCTGATCTATGAGAGCCCTATTTTAGGAGTCGGCTTCCAGAGTCTATTTTACGTCGGGAATAATATAGCTGAGGATATTTGGGCCTTGCACCATGTAGAGTCAGGGGCTGGGTTTAATTTTCATAACATGTACGTAGATGTGGCTGTTGAGCTAGGTTTATTAGGTTTGTTTCTATATTTATATTTAATTGTAATATTTATAAGTAGAATATTCGATTTAGAACACATTCATTTAGGTAGTTCTCATTTCTTTGCAATATTGATTTTGAGTTACATGTTTTTACAAACATTTTTAGAAGCTGTTTGGTTTGAACAGTTTACGATTATCCACTTTTTTATGTGTATATCCTGGGTTTATTTAAAGGAAGATGAAAGTTATGAGTGATGAAGTACTTAAAGGTGTAGTTATTTTTGGCGGCTCAGGTTTTATAGGTTCTCACCTTATTGACAAGCTTATAGCTCAAGGATGTAAAAAAATTATTTCTGTGGATGTTAAAAAGCCTAAGGTTAAACGAGCAAGTGTAAATTACATCTTAGCAGATGTAAGGGATCTATCTTCTTTAGAGAAGTTTGATGGTGTTGAAAAAATTTATAATTTTGCAGCTATCCATACTACTCCAGGACATGAACACCATGAATACTATGAAACAAATGTATGTGGTGCAATTGAAGTATGTAAATACGCAGAAAGAGCAGGTATTGATCATATAATTTTTACTAGTTCGATTTCAGTCTATGGGCCCAGCGAAGAGCAAAAAACTGAAGAAACCGTGTTACAACCAGAGTCCTCTTATGGCTATTCTAAGATGATTGCAGAGAAAGTCCATAAAGAATGGCTTAATAAAGATTTAACAAAAAAACATTTAGTAATAGTAAGACCGGCAGTTGTATTTGGGCCTGGCGAAGGTGGTAACTTTACTAGGTTGGCAACATTACTTAGCAAAGGCATATTTATTTATCCTGGAAGAAAGAACACCATTAAAGCGTGCATATACGTAGATGATTTGCTTGAGGCTATTAATTTTGCTGAAGAACAAAACCAAACACTGATTACGTTTAATGGTGCATACCACCATGGCTACACTCTAGAAGATATCATAATAACTTTTCAGTCTAATCATTTTGAAAATGTGAAAACAGTCATGTTACCAAAAGCTTTTGTTCTTGGAGTGGCAAAAACTTTGCGTTTGTTTAATGCGTTTAATATAGGGATTCATCCAGATAGAGTAATGAAATTAGTGAAATCTACAGATGTTTACCCAGGCTGGTTAGTATCAAAAGGTAAAAAGTTTGATGGCGGAGTTGAGGTTGCATTAAGTAAATGGTCATCTGCTACAAATGGAAAGTTTAATTAGATAAGGTTGATACATGGAAATTTGTGTTGCGATATGTACATACCAGCGAAGAAGCCTCAGAGATACATTAGAGTCTCTAGCAAAACAGTCTTTATCAGAGAATATAACGCTAAAGGTATTAGTTGCTGATAACGATAAAACAAATAGAGCAAAAGATACAATTGAAGCTTGGGCTGAAGAATTTGGTTTGAATTTAAGATATATACATGCACCTTCCCAAAATATCTCAATTGCAAGGAATGCATGCTTAGATAATGTGGATTGTGATTGGATGGCATCTATTGATGATGATGAAGTTGCTTCAGTTTATTGGCTTTCAAATTTATACAAAAAAGCACAATTAGAAAAAGCTGCTGTTGTTTGCGGACCAGTTAAAGCGATTTATCAAGAAAATGCACCAACTTGGATGAAAAAATGTGATTTTCATTCCCAACATCCTGTGTATGTAAAAGGTGTAATACAAACTACATCAACGGCAAACGCTCTAATTCATTTAAAGCACCCTGCCTGTGCTGAGCTGCGTTTTGATCTTTCTTTAGGTAAATCGGGGGGGGAGGATAGTAGTTACTTTTCATCTGTTTATTCTAATGGTGGCAATATCACTTTTGCGTCGGATGCATTAGTAACAGAAACTGTACCGTTAGAAAGGGCAAATTTAATGTGGTTATTAAAACGAAAATTTAGATTTGGACAAACATGTGGTGCCCGGGTACTCAAACATAAGTTTAGTTTTAAAAATAAAATAAAATATAGTGCTTTAGCAATTTGTAAGTTTACGTTCTGCTTGTTTATGTGCCTTATATCAATATTGGGTAGTGATAAAAAATATAAATGGTTACTAAGAGGGACTCTACACTTTGGGGTACTTGCAAAGCTTTTAGGTAAAAACGAGATAACTCAGTACTAAGGACTTTAAAATGATCGAGAGTCTAATCGATTATATCAACAAGGAATCAAATGAAAGTTGAATTAGAAGTGTCAGTTATTATCGCAGCATGGAATTCTGAGAAGTTTATCAGTAAGGCGATAGACTCGGCTTTGCAGCAAGATATAAACCTTGAGGTAATAGTGGTAGATGACTTTTCAAATGATAACACTTGTAGAGTAGTTGAAAACTATAAAGATGAACGTGTCAGGTTAATTCGTTCTAGTAAAAATGGTGGTCCAGGAGCTGCTCGAAATATTGGGTTTTCAGCTGCAAAAGGGAAGTGGATAGCTGTTTTAGATTCGGATGATTACTTTTTACCTAACAGATTAAATGCAATGATTAATTCAGATGATGGAACCGCTGATATTTTAATCGATGATTTTTACATGTGTTTAGGGGATCCTAACGAGCTTAAGCCATTTTATACTAATAATGAACTCAAAAAGGGCAATTTATCACTTGCTGAGTTTATTGCTGGCAATTCAGATTTTATGGGTAAAAAAACGACCGGTTATGTAAAGCCTATTTTTTTAAAGTCGTTTTTAATAACTAATAAGGTCCGGTATTGGCCTGAGGTTCGCATTGGTGAAGACTACTATTTCTTAGCATCTTGTTTAGCAGCAAAAGCGAAGGCTAAGGTGGTAGAAGTTTGTGGTTATGTATATAACATCAGAGGGGACTCTATTTCAGGGAAGCTTAATCAGGAGCATATCGATAAGTTTCAATGGGGAGATAAAAAGTTTGCAGACATGTACCCCTTTCAACCTTTGGAATATAAAGCTTTTAAACTCAGAAGTAGAAACTTATCTAAAACTAAAAGCTATATTTCACTTGTTGAGTCAATTAAAAATAAAAAAGTCTTAAAGTCACTCTGTATAGTAATCGCGAACCCAAGAGCGTGCAGTTTGTTATGGCTCCCAATTAGAAAAAGACTATTAAATTAATATGGAGATTTCTTTGAAAGTACTAGTTGCCGTGTTAACAACCGGAAGTAGGAGTACGACCTTTGAGCAATGCTTATTGAGTATTATTGAGCAAAAGATCAATAATAATATCGAATTGAGTATATTGGTTGTCGAAAATAATCTAAAACATAATCAGCTAGTTGGTGATAGTTTAAGTAAGTTTTCAAATGAAAGTGAAGTAAAGATCATCCATGCTCTCGAAACAAAAAAAGGTATACCGTATGCACGGAATCATGCTCTAACGTTTGCTACAACAAAAAGCTACGATTATCTAGCTTTTATTGATGACGATGCTTTCGCGCAGCAAAACTGGCTTCAATCACTTTGCTCTAAAATGAATGGTTTTGACGTTGTCGCGGGACCTCAAAAAGCTATCTTTCCAGCTAATACAGCTAAATATTTCAATTTAGCAAGTTTATATCATGAGCGTAAGGTAAATGAAGGTGTAGTTGTTAAATGGGCGGCAACTAATAATATTTTAATTGACGTCAACACAATGCAAAAATTTAATCTTAAATTTAATGAGTCACTAATCCACGGTGGTGAAGATAAAGAGCTTTTCTTAAGACTTACAGCATCCGGTGGTAAAATTAGCTGGGTGCAAAGTGCGATAGTTCAAGAGCACATAGTACATGAACGCTTAACTACTAAGTGGGCATTACGACGTTGTTTCAGGATGGGAGCCACAGGCTTTAAAATTGAAAGCTGCAATAAGTCTTTTTTTAAGGTGCTGAGTACATGCGCCTTTAAAGGTACTGCATATATAGTTAAGGGCTTACTATCATTTTTACCATTCTTGATTAGTCCTAAACGTACACATTTAGACAGCTTATGTGATTTGTCTCATGGTTTTGGTTTTTTTTATGGAATTTTATCTGGCGGTAAAGTAAGGAGCTACGCATGAAAGGAAGATTTTTTTTCGCTTTATTCTTTTTTATATTTTCACATTCATTATATGCACAAGAGTTTAAAAAACTAATTTGGAGTGATGAATTTAATTACGAAGGCCTTCCAGATAATAGTAAATGGGGATACGAAAAAGGGTATGTTCGTAACGGAGAAAAGCAATTTTATAATGTATCTAATCTAGAAAATTCTAGAGTAAAAAATGGAAACCTCATAATAGAGGCTAGAAAAGATGCTGGAAATGATTCAGGTTTATGGCAAGAGTTATTTGAAGCAAAGAAGCAACCTTATACTTCTGCGAGCCTAACGACACGCAACTTAAACTCATGGACACATGCTAGGATTGAAGTGCGTGCTAAATTGCCTAAAGGCGTAGGTGTTTGGCCCGCTATTTGGTTGCTCGGTGCAGATAAAGGCGGGAAAGGGTGGCCTGCTAAAGGAGAGATTGATCTCATGGAGTATGTTGGCTATAAAAAAAATAAAGTGCATGTAGCTTTGCATACAACAAAGAGAAATCATCAAAATAAAAAAGGTGTAAATAAAGAATTTAAATTAGATAATTTATTAACTGATTACCACACATATGCTGTTGAAAAGCATCCCAATATAATTAAGTTCTACATAGACGATAAGTTAGTTTTTAACTATGAAAAAGAAGGCGACAGTGCAGATTATTGGCCTTTTGATGAGCCAATGTATTTAATTATTAATCTAGCAATTGGTGGTTCTTGGGGAGGCAAGCATGGAATTGATGACGCCATATTCCCACAGCAGTTTTTAATAGATTATGTAAGAGTTTATCAGTAACTATAATACTGGTAAAAATCTAATATTTTTAAAGTCCTTAGATAAGGCATAGCAATGGATGGTGATTAGTGATGACAATATTTTTTATTTCAATATTTTTTTTGGTTTATATATATTTTTTGTTTCCTTTAAGTATATACATGTGCAGTTTAATTAAAAAAGATAATGTTAAAGCTAATTTTTCAAATACAGATAGAACTATCGTTATTGTAGTACCAGCACATAACGAAGAAGCTGTTATAAGTAAAAAAATTGAAAATCACCTCGCCTTAGATTACGACACAAGTAATTATAAAATTCTTGTAATATCTGATACTTCCTCAGATAAAACAGTAGAAATAACTAAACAATATATAGATAAACACCCTGGTAGAGTTGAGCTATTTGAAGTGAGTGATGGTCTAGGCAAAACTAATGCAATTAATAAGGCTTTAGTGGGTATTGAATGCGATATATTGGTTTTTTCTGACGCTAATGTTTATTTAAAAAGTGATGCTTTATTACAAATTGCAAAATGTTATGAAGATAAAGACGTTGGTGGTGTAGCAGGGCAGTTAATTTATACCAATGATGATGTTGAGGGGGCAGCGCAAAGTAATGGGTTGTATTGGAAATATGAAGAAATGATTAAAAAGTCGGAGTCGTTGTCAGGTTCGATGATGGGGGCCGATGGGTCTATTTTTTCAATAAGAAGATCTTTGTTAAGAGAATTACCAGTACATGTTCTGGATGACTTTTGTTCTTCGATGGGGGTGGTAAATCAAGGCTATAAACTGAAATTTGATGATTCAATTACAGCCTATGAAAAAGGTGCAGAGACCACTGCCGAAGAGTTTCCTAGAAAAGTCAGGATCAGTAACCGCTCATATAATAGTTATAAACATTTGCGGGCTGAATGTTTAAATAAGCTATCTTTGTTTAATTTATGGAAACTCTACTCACATAAAGTATTACGCTGGTATAGTCTATTTTTTATGATATCTGCTTTAGTGTCTAATTTTTATCTAGCTATTTTTGAAAGCGGCTATTTTTTCACTTCAATTCTGATATTACATGTTATTTTTTATGTAATGGCTATTTTATCTTGGTTAAATAAATTCCCAAAAATACCTGTAGTTTCAAAATTAGCGGTAATAGCTGAATATTTTACTATGGCTAATATTGCTGCTGGTATTGGTATTCTACAGTCCATTTCAGGCAAGAAAACTGTGACTTGGAAAAAAGCTGATTCGACTAGGTGACTACACGTTGAGAAACGTAACTTTGTTACGACTAATGATAGGGATATATTTTGTTCAATAACAATACTATAGCAGTTATTATAGCTGCTTATAATGCAGAAAAAACAATCGTAAGAGCAGTCGAGTCAGTAGTAGATGACGAGTTTGTTAGTCAAGTGATTGTAGTAGATGATTGCTCTTGCGATGGTACTATGCAAATGTTGGCAGGCTTACAAAAGCAATTCACAAAGGTCTCTGTATTTTCTACTGATATAAACAGTGGGCCAGCGAAAGCTAGAAATATTGCTCTCACAAAGTGTACAGCTAAATGGGTAACAGTACTTGATTCAGATGACTATATTGAAAGAGGTCGCTTTAAGAAGTTATTAGCACATAGTGAAAGCATAGAGCTTATTGCAGATGACAAATTTCGTATAAATGAGAATGATCCAACTAGCAGAAAAACAGCAATGCTTGGAAAAAGACAAAAATTTCCTACGCTAATATCCTTATCAGATTTTATTGAGTCGAACATTACTAAAAAAGGTGAGTTTAGAAAAGAACTTGGATTTATTAAACCAATAATTAAACGTCGCTTTTTATTAGAGAATAACTTAACTTATCAAGAAAATATGCGATTGGGTGAAGATTATGAACTCTATTGTAGGTGCCTAATATTTGGAGCTAAATTAAAATTAATTGAGGCTTCTGGGTATGTAGCTGTTGTTCGTCAAAACTCACTATCGGGTAATCATAGTAAAAAAGATCTGATTAAATTGAGAGATTGCGACTATGAGCTAGCTAAGATAGAAAGTTTAACTTCTCATGAAAGAAAGTTATTACTTAGACACGCACAAAGCATTAATATTAAAGTCCAATGGATATGTTTTTACTCTTCTATAAAAAATAAAAATTATAAAACAACTATAAAATCTATTACAAATTCTCTTTCTGCTTTTATTTTTATTTTAAAAAATTTAAAGGCGCAATTTTTTATTCGCGTCGTTAGAAGAAGATTAAACAAGTGAGTGACAGTAAATCTAAGGGGATAGTATGGCTTTTTATAAGTAAATTTTTCCCACCAATAATTAACTTTGCTGTATTTACGTACTCGGCCAGAATTTTAGCACCAGAAGATTTTGGTTTAATAGCATTCGCTTTGTCAATAATTTACATATCTAGTAGCTTAATGCCAGTAGGTTGGCGAGAAGCTATAATAAAATATCAAATTAGCGACACCCCCACGATTAGTAGTATTTTTTGGCTTAATTTTTTTGTTTCAATTCTACTCGTATTTTTAATACTAGTATTTTGCTTGATATCACCTTTCGATTTTCAAACTGAAATATTTAATTATGCATTGGCGATATTTTGTTCTAAATTAATTTTTGATGGATTGTACTCTACTTTGAATATACTGCTTTTAAAGGAACAAAGGTATGCAAACTTAGCTTTGAGGACTTTTTTTTCAGGTATTATCTCTGCTTTTATAATAATATTATTACTCACATTGGATTATGGTATATGGGCGCTAATCTGGTCTCAGGTAATACTTTCTATTTTCAATTTTTTAGTTGTATACATACCCACAAGAGATAGAGTTTCTTTAATTTTTAAATTAGAACACATAGTAAAGCTAAACTCATTTTCAATATATACAAGCTTAACTAATGGCCTTACTTTTGCACTCAGTAATTATGAATCTCTTATTATAGGCAGTGTTTTAGGGAATAGGCAGTTAGGTTTTTATAGTGTCGCTAAAAGGTTATCTACTATAATTAATGAGGTCTTTATTGGTACAGTATCTGAGGTCAGCTTTCCTATATTAGCTAAAACTCAGGCAGAAAATGGCAATCTTAAAGCGGGTTTTTTAAACGCTGTATACTTTTCAGTTGTTCTACTATACCCAATTTTTATTTTTTTATTCGCGTACTCATCAGATATATTCATTATTTTATTTACAGAAAAGTGGCTTGAGTCAGTTCTAATATTTCAAGCTTTTTGCATTGCATATATGATAGTAATATTAGGCATTCCACAAAAAAATATTATTCTTCTAACTAATAATGCGAAATGGTGGTTTCATTTACAATTAAAGTTATCAATTATTATAGTGCCAATAACAACGTTGTGCGTCTATTGGGGAGTTAAGAGTTTTTTAGCTGCCCTCATACTTGCAAAGCTAACCTATTGCACTGCCTCAATGATGCGTTCATGTAAATTATTAAATATTACTATTAGTGAGTACCTTTCAAGTTTTATATCACCTGTGATCTGTGCAGTCATAAGTATATTACTGACACTAAGCTTGGGTAACATCTTTTATTTTGAGCTAATAATTTTAAACATAGTCCTTGCTGGGTTATTTTTTATAATTATCTATTTCATATTAATGTACCTCTTTGATGGAGGGAAATTGACCTCAAGTGCCTTAAGTATTTTTCCAAAAAACAAAATTATTTTAAAATTAGCACATAAACAAAATTATAAGGAAATTTAAAGTGAAATTAACCTATTTTTCGGGACACGTACCTAACTTCGGTGATGAGCTAAATAAATATATGTGGGATTCGTTAGTCTCCCCTGGCTTTTTTGATGAAGACGACTCAAAGCTATTTTTAGGTATTGGCTCTATTTTGTGGGATTACTTACCTAAGAAACCTAAAAAAATAGTTATGGGCTCCGGTTATGGTGGTTATACTCCGAAACCTGATGTACATGATGGTAGCTGGGATATAGCATTTGTCAGAGGTCCTAGAACCGCAGCCGCATTAAACTTAGATCCAAGACTAGCAATAACAGATGCTGCTATATTAACTCATTTTATGAAGCTACCTAACCAAGAAAAACAACATAAAATCAGCTTCATGCCCCATTATGAAAGTATTCCGCGTGGTAATTGGGAGTTGGTTTGTAAACTCGCGGGTATCAATTTTATAGATCCCACTAATCCAGATGTTTTAGAGTCTTTAATTGAATTAAAAAAGACGGATCTATTAATCACAGAAGCAATGCATGGCACTATTTTGGCTGATACTTTGAGGGTACCGTGGGTATCGCTAAAGCCAATATTACCGATACATCATAATAAGTGGTTTGATTGGGCTGAATCGTTAAATATTGATCTGAAATTTAGTCAAATGCCAAGCTCTTCAATTAAAGACTCATGGTCTCAAGTAACTGGTAAATTAGGCACAGGCAAACGTAGTCGACAATTCGCAAAGATGCTAAGTTTTACTGATAAATACTATATTGAGAATGCGGGTGAAAAGCTGTTGAAGTTAGCAAAAAATGGTGGTCAATTAAGTGAAGATAAAATTTTTAATTTAAAAGCCGATATGGCACTTAGTAAGTTGTCAGAATATTGCCCTTTAAAAGTTTAATCTGGGCATATAAATTAATAATGTAGTTTATTTATAAAGGAATATTTTATGAAAAGCATTAATGTCGGAGTTGTTATTCCTTTTTATCAAAAGAAAAGCGGGCTCTTATTGAATGCACTTGCTTCAATTTTTAAACAGAGTGCTCAGGGGATAAATTTTCTAATAACTATAGTCGATGATGGATCTCCTATTTCCGCAGAGTCTGAGATTAGTGAGCTAAAGTTACCTAAAAATTGTACTTTAAAATTAATTTTACAAAAAAATCAGGGGCCAGCTGCTGCTAGAAACAAAGCGTTAGATTATCTTTATGGACAGGATATAGAGTTTTTAGCTTTTTTAGACTCCGACGATTGTTGGATGGACTTTCATATTTCAAATGCTATGAAAGCTCTATCTATTCAAGATGTAGATTTTTATTTTTCTGATCATAGTCGTTTCGATTCTGAACATTCTTTATTTAACGAAACAGGCTGTTTTAAAGATCTAGATAAGGCTGTCTGTAAATATAATATTCATTTGGAAGATGATTTTGCAATGTTAACCGGGAAGAGTTGCTTCAGTCTATTTTTAAATTATTACATAAGTCAAACCTCTAGTGTTGTCTATAACTTTGATAAGCTTAAAAACCATCGTTTTGATGAGTCTTTAGTAAGTGCTGGGGAAGACTATTTTCTTTGGCTCGAACTTGTAAATAGTTCTAGTAAAGTGGTTTTTTCTTTTAATAAAGGGGTTTATTGCGGGAGAGGTGTAAATATATTCTTCGACTCTTTCGATTGGGGGAAACTAGCTTCATCAACGCGAATTGGTTATGAAACTTTATTTTATAGAAAAATTTATTCTTTTTTTGAATTAAATTCAATTGAAAAAAATAAAGTTAAATCAAATTACTCGAGGCTAGAGGAGCAATTTTCTTATTTAATGGTAAAGCACTTTATTACTGGTAAAGGTTTAGATAAGGTTTTGTTAAATAGAATTTATAAAGTAAGCCCACGTACCTTAATTCTATTACCATTTAGATTTTTAAATTATTTTATTAAATCAAAAAACTAAATCTTAATGGGGTTGTATTTTTCTATAAAAGCTAATGTTTTTTAATGGGGGTATACTTACTTCTAGGAATGATAAGTATGCGTGGGTTTAGGTTTTTATTCGTATAACATAGTCTATTTATATAAAGTTTATTATCTATGCAGGGAGCCATGTGTTTAACTTTTTCATCAGCTTAGAGCTATTTTAATTCTATATTTACTGGGGTTAATATGTTTTTAGGCTGAGTGTCAGGTTGGGTTTTTAATTTAAAGAGTTTATATTGGTTTAGCTTGTTTATTTTTGTTTAAATTTATTTGTTT
>NZ_PNCW01000084.1:0-3956 GCF_005886985.1 Pseudoalteromonas sp. S3178
GGGTTATCAATAAGCCAAAAGCTGTCGCCACCAATCGAGTTCATATGTGGGTAAACCACGCTAATAGCAGCCGCTGCCGCTACCATTGCTTCTGTGGCTGTACCGCCTTGTTTTAATATAAAGGTGCCTGCCTCGGTCGCTGAAAAGTGCGGGGCAGTAAATGCAATGTTGTGTGTGCTCATGCAAGTGTGTCCTGTTTAAAGTGTGCAGCTAATTGTTGTACGCAGGCAAGTAGGCTTTTATCGTTACCGTGGCTCATCATTAATGAAAACCCATATGGGTGGCCATTTTCTAAATTAGCCAATGGTAAGTGAACTTGCGCCGAGCGGCTCAAGCCCGCAATAGCAGATAAGGTTATAATTTGCATACGTAAAGCGCTTGTGTCGGCGCCCAATTTAGGTGCGGTTGTGGGTGTGGTTGGCAAAAATAAACAACTGTTTGTGTTTAGGTTTTTAGCTATTAGTGTTTGCCACTGGGTTTGTACTTTTAGTGCTTCTTGCTCTTCTTGGGCGGTTAGTGCCAATGCCATTTTAAAACGTGCCGCAATTGCCGGAGCAAACTGGGGAAGTTGCCCTTGAAGCCAATCTTTATGCGTTTTAGCTATTGCGCGCCCTTGCAGTATTCTAAAGCTATCAGCGAGTTCGCTTAATAAGTTGCTATTAGGCAGTTCAAATTCTTTATGGTGCTTAAAATAAGGCTTGGTTTTTTCAAGTAGTTGTTTAATAGGTGCTTGTAAAGCAGGGCTTACTAGCTCAAATAACGGCTCACAACTTACTAAAGTATCAACGTTATTAATAGCTTGATTTGGTAACAGTACATTGCCTACATCGCTTAGTAACTCTGCACTTTGGGTAAGCCAGCCAATGGTATCAAAAGGGGGGGCTAGCGGAATTAGGCCGTCTTTTTCAATCACGTTATGGCTGGGTCTTATACCAAATAAGCCGCAGTAACTTGCGGGTATTCTAATAGAGCCGCCAGTATCGGTACCTAAGCCAATATCGGCTAAGTTAGCAGCAACGGCGGCCGCCGATCCCATACTCGAACCGCCACTTGCATGACCGCTAAGTTTTGGGTTTTGTGCCGCCCCATAGTGAATGTTATTTCCCTCTAAGCTGTAAGCAAGTTCATCGGTGTGGGTAAAGCCTGTAAAGCTACAACCCTCGTTCATTAACTTATTTACCGCACTTGCTGTTTGCAGGGCAGGTTTTGCTGCTTTAAACCAGCTAGGGTTACCTGCGCTGTTGCGCTCGCCTTTAACAGCAAATACATCTTTTACTGCAAGGCGCTTATTGTTAAGTGCGCCGTGGGTGTGTGTTTGCCATGCTTTTGGGCCATGGTCACAAAAAATACCGGTAAAATTATTATGTGTTTTGGTACTCATATCACCACTCGTTATAAAGTAAATCTGACCAACTGGTTATAATCAGATTTAGGGTGATTAAAAAGACGAATTAATTATTATTATTTTTCAGCCCACTGCGTAACATCTTATTTTTATTTTACAGAGCCTGATCCGCTTTTTAATCGGTTAGCTTATTATATTGCCTAAAAGCTAAGCAAAAGCAATGCCAAATACAATAAAGTTGTCCGCTCGGTCAGGTTTTTGTGGGTTTGAATGGTGTTTATAAAAATTCAAGCAACTAAGAGGGCGTAATTTAGAGGTGAAAACACACCAAGTTGGTGCGTGTTTGCACCATCTTGGTTGTAAGTTGGGGGTTTACAATAGTGCGTTTGGGCTAATTATTAAGCCGTTTACATCGGCGTATAACCAATCATTTGGCTTAATTGTGGTGCTAAGCATAGTTACTGTTTGGTTTTTATCACCAAATCCACGTTTTAAAGTACTACGCGGGGTTGAGCCAAGCGCCATTACGGGTAAATCCATAGTGGCAAGTATTTCTATATCGCGGCAACAGCCGTTAATAACAACGCCTTCCCAGCCATTTTTTAATGCGCGCTCTGCCATTATATCGCCTATAAAAGCAAAGCGTTTACTGGCAAAGCCATCAATAACTAATATTTTGCCCTTACCGTTTTCATGCAGTATGTCGGCGGCAAATGAATTGTCTTCTGGGCAGGTTACTGTAACTGCTTGGCCACTAAAGGTGGTTTTTTTACCAAAGTGGCGCAGGCCGTTGTCGGCTACTTGTACGCTCTGGCGGTGATCGTCAAATAAATCGGGGGTTGTAAAGTTATCCATGGGTTAAGCCTCACTTTGCTCGGGTATTTTTAAGCCAATACCTTTTAAAATAATGTGGGCAATTGACTGCGTAATGTGTGCCACATCGGTTTTATCGTATTCTAATTTGTTCATAACTAGCAGTACTTCAGCCTGAAAGTCGGCGTAGTATTGTGTGGTTGACCAAATGGTAAATAATAAATGGTACGGGTCAACGTTATCCATTTTATCGGCGTCAATCCATGCTTGAAAAACATCAACCTTTTGCTTTACCCAAGGGCGTGTATTCGTTCTAAAGTAGTTTTGAAGGTACGGTGCACCACGCAGTATTTCGCTGGCAAATAAACGCGATTGCAAAGGCTGATTAACGGCAAGTATTACTTTGCTTTTAATGTAGTTATAAAGCACATATGCGGGGTCGTCTTCAGGGGTTACATTATCTAGCCCTAAGTTCCAATGCGCTATTATGCGGTCTATTACTGCTTCGTATAGGCCGTCTTTACTTTTAAAGTAATATAAAATATTGGCTTTAGGCACGCTTGCCTCTTTGGCAACCATACTCATGCTAGCGCCATCGTAACCAAGCTGAGAAAACAATTGCTCTGCGGCATCGAGTATTAACTTTTGGTTTTTCTCTCGGGTGAGTTCTTTTTTATTTGGCTTTGTTTGTGTGGTCATTATGGCGTTGCTGAGTTTAAGGTGTTGATTGATTGTAACTTTACTGACCGAAAGGTCAATTACTAAAATTTGCTTTATTTTATATAAAAGTATTAGTAACAATTGTTTAAGTAATTAATTACTGGTAGCGTACCCCTAAATACAGGTAGTACTTTTAGGTAGTTAATGGACTTTTTTTCTAATCATAAATACACACTTTATGGCATCGCCGCTATTTTACTATGGAGCTGTTTAGTTGCTTTGCTGCGCGATGTGTCTGAGTTATTTGGCCCCATAGGTGGTGCTGCGCTTATGTATAGCGTAAGTGCACTTTTTTTAATTATAGTAATGGGGCCGCCAAAGTTAGGTGGGTTTAATAAACGCTATATTATTTGGGGCACTGCTTTATTTGCACTTTATGAGGTTTGTTTGGCGCTGTTTGTAGGGCTGGCTAATAATCGCCACCAAGCGGTAGAAATGGCCGTTATAAATTACTTATGGCCAACGCTTACTATTTTACTCAGTATTATAGTTAACCGTAGTAAAGTAAGTTTTTGGATTTACCCTGGCATGTTGCTCGCCTTTTTTGGTGTAGCGTGGTGTGTTGGCGGTGATAGTGGCTTATCTATTAGTAGTATTATGGGCAACTTTGCAAGTAATCCTACGGCTTATTTATTGGCTTTTGTAGCGCCATTTATTTGGTCTGTATACTGTGTAATTACTCAAAAAAGCAGTAATGGTAAAAACGCCATAGTGCTGTTTTTTATAGCCACAGCGTTAAGTTTGTGGGTGCTATATGGTTTGAGTAATGAGCCCGCTATGGTGTTTTCGTTACATGCAACTATTACGCTTGTTTTAGCAGGTATAGTGGTAGGTAGTGGTTACGCACTCTGGAACCAAGCAATTATTGGCGGTAACTTAATGCTGCTTGGTACGCTTTCGTATTTTACGCCGGTTTTTTCGGCTATTATCTCGGCGCTTTATTTATCAATTACCCTTAGTGCCTCATTTTGGCAAGGGGTAATAATGGTAACTGGCGGCTCACTCGTTTGCTATTTTGTAACGCGTGAGAAGCCAATTAAAAAGCAAATAAACCCAGTTAATTAGGGCGTGTTGATCT
>NZ_PNCW01000085.1:0-41818 GCF_005886985.1 Pseudoalteromonas sp. S3178
AGTTCCAAATGAGCAACCAGCTAAAGTTGAAGAACCAGTAGCAAATGAGCAACCAGCTAAAGTTGAAGAACCAGTAGCAACTGAGCAACCAGCTAAAGTTGAAACCGTGGCTAACGCTAAAACAGTAATAGTTAAAGGTGCTGCAAGTGCACCGATGGCTCAACCTACTCCGGTTGCTGATAGCGAAGTTAAACACACATCTGTTGCAATGGCTCACGATAAACGTGACCTAGTGCCAGACAGTGGCTTACGTGCAGGGTCAGTTAAACCTGCAGGTCGTGCGAGTTCTGCAATGACTAAAACAATGAGTGCTGATTAATAACTAATACTCATTAAAAAAGCCCCGCTATTTACAAATAGCGGGGCTTTTTGTTTACAGGCTTTGAATTTAGTTCACGCCGGTTATTAGCGATCTATTCACAAAGAGGTTAAGAGTCGCTGTGCTTTTAGAGGGAATAATAAAACTAAATCTAATTACCTTGAAAAGCTCCGCTTAAAATCATGGCTTATGTTTTCTCATTTACTTCTCTTTGTGAAATAAGATTTTTAAGTGGTTTTAAATTAAATAACAGAAGCGTTGCTTCTCGCGTAAGCAGGCTTCACGCCTTCAACCAAAATTAAATATCCAGTACAATTAACCTCAAGACGTACAACTTATTGGCGGAACGCTTTTAGAACGAGAATAAAACTAATTTATGCAGCCAATAAAAAAGCGCGATTTAAATATCGCGCCCTTAAATTGGCTTTTAACTAGATAAAATAAGTTTACTCGCTTTCATTTTCCATAAAGCGTTGTAACTGATCTTTTAAGTTCGGCGGAATGCCTTTTATAACCAGTGTATCTGTTGCTTCGTTATAAGTTACGCGCTCACCTAAATGTTTACGCTCAAAGCTTACGCTTACACCGCCGCCTAAGCCTGAAAACTTAACCATACTGGTAACTGTTTTTTTATCGACAGGAAATGACTCTTCTAAATCATAGCTTTGCTCTTTGCAAAAACTATCAAATGGACTGTCATCGCCTTTCGTAAGTGTAGCCGAAAGCTCGCTCACGTTTGCATCTTCACCAGTAGTTACACAGTCATTACAGTAATCAAATACTTGTTTACGTAAATCATCTTTTTCTGATTTCTCGAATTGTTGCTCAGATAAATAATCTTCAACAGCGCTCAACATAACTTGGCTTTGCTGCTTAGGATCAATACCTTCTTCACAACCCAAAAAGTCTAAAAAGAAATCTGCAACTTTGCGCCCAGCACGGCCTTTGATAAAGGAAATATAGCGATTATCTTCTGCTTGGGTATCCCAGGCTGTTAAATCAATTCGCGCAGCTAATTGCATACGCGATATATCTAAATGGCGAGATGCGGCTAAATCAAGCTCAGAGGTCATTGAGTAATGCTCTTTGATGTTGATCATCGCAATAAGCATGTAATCGGTGGCTACATATTGGTAATGACAAAATACTAAGTAACCTGTTTCACTAAACGCATACTTATCTAACTCTTCTTTTAGAACAGTAGAAGCTTGCTCCGTCATGTGCCAAAAACCTAGCTCATCATTGCGGTAGCTTTGCATTGCAGATGCTACAACACTGTTTTTATCGCCACTAAAGGCGCAGTAACCTTTACCAGGTTTACCATTGTACGCATGATGTAATTGTTCGATAAAAACGGCTACTTTATCGTTAACAACCATCTCATCATTTCTAAGGTGAATTTGCGTATCGTCGTCTTTTTTGTCTACATAATGAACGACTAGTTTTTTAACGTCTGTTGTCATCTTTGTTTTTCACGCCTCTGGTGTTAAAATACGAGAATATAACTCTTTTATTGAACCAACTGATGCCAATCTTATCAAAATACTCTAATGAAGAAGTAGAACAAATCGTCGATCAGCTCATTGATGTGCTAACTAAACACAATGCGCCGGTTGATTTAAGTCTTATGTGTTTAGGAAATTCTATCACGCATATCTTAAAAGAGCATGTACCAACAGGGAAAAGACAAGCCGTTACCGAGAACTTTGCAAAAGCACTCGCGCAGTCGGTTAAATAAAATCTATGAATTTATCGCAGCACAATCAGTTTTCATCAAAAGCAAGTCAGTTATTAAGTTGGGGGCATTGGTTTACCTTTGCCAACATCGGCTTAGCGCTACTTATTAGCTTAAGCTACTTATTTGCAGACTCGCCACCATCAAGCTTTATAGGCATTACTTATATGCTAGTGACATGGCTAAGCCATACTAGCTTTATCGCCTTTTTAGCGTTTGTGCTGACGGTATTTCCGCTTAGTTTAATATTCCCCTACCCTAAACATATACGCGGTATGGCAGCAGTTATAGCAACTGTTGGCGCATCGTTACTTACTTTAGATGCCTATGTTTATGTTAATTTGGGCTATCATTTAAGTGGTTCTGCTTTACCCGAAATTATTTCTTTACTATGGCACCGCTTAACTAGCTCTCCAGCTTTAACTACCATTTTAGCCGGTGGCATTGTACTACTTATTTTAGGTTTTCAACTTGTAGTAAGTAATTATACGTGGCACCACCTAGCACGTTTAAAACAATATAAATTTGCGCGTTATGCCATATCGTCTTTAATCGTTTGTTTTGCACTTAGTCATAGTATTCATATTTGGGCTGATGCAAATTTAAAATTTGACGTAACAAAACAAGACAATGTGTTGCCTCTTTCTTATCCAACCACAGCTAAAAGTTTACTCGCTAAAAACGACTTACTCGATATAGAAAGCTATAAACAAGCACATAATGTTAAAATAAATAATCAAAATATTAGCTATCAAATGCCAGCCCCGCTGGAAAAATGCGAAGACTTTACGCAAGCCAATGTTGATATTTTTGTATTTGACACTAAAAAAGAATTAGCTGCATTTGTTGCTAACAATAACAACTTGCATAAAACAGAGCAGTTTTTACAACCAACTAATCACGACGACACTTTATTTAGCTTAGTGTATGGTTTACCCGCTTTTTATAAAGCGGCAATACTAAGCGAACAAACATTACCTGCATGGCAAAGCCAGCGCCGCAGTGTACAAGTTGAGGGCGTTAAAGAACTCAATTTTATTAATGACCAAGCTCACAGCACAAGCGCTATACGAATTATAAAAAGTAGCGATGTTAGTACTAAAAAAGATGCCAACACCCATGTTTTTGCATTTAGTCTTGCTAATGAAAAAGCAGAGGTAGTTACAACCTCTGCGTTATACAGCTCTGACAAACGTATTTCAAAGGTTGATGGGCTTATTCAACCCAGTGATTTAATTGCGACAAGTGTTGGTCAATATTTAAATTGCAAAGCAATCGCTAAACAAACAATGCTTGGCGTAAACCTATATAAGAAAAAAGACGATATGGGCGTAAATTACTCACAAGGTGTAGTTATCGCGTATAAAAAAGATAGAATTACTTTAATAGATTCAGACGGTAACTTTAAAAATATATCCGCTGCTGAAGGCTTTTCTATTGAGCAAGGGCTAGATATCCCATTTTTAGTGCAAAGCATTAAAAAGCTTAAAACCTTTACTCAATAACTTTAGTGCGACTGCTCTTACCTAGCTTGCTATAACAGTAAGCTAGGTTATAGTTTTATATTATTTAATTAACGTATAAAACTATCAGGGATTATCGCAATGCTTCGATTAATATATTGCTCTTTATTATTTACTAGCTTTTGCACCCTAGGCGATACAACCTACTATAAATGCGTAACTGAAAATGGAACTACGTTTTCTCAATTCCCCTGCGACGATAAAGCCACTACCTACAAAGTAAGTACTACCGGTAATCAATACTCTGGACCCAAGGTCAATTATACCAAGCAATTAAATGAGCTAGAACGCGAGAGGCTCCTAACAGGTTTAGAAGCCGAGGTAAGAAGTAATAACCATAAATTAGCAATACTTGATAGAGAAAAGCAGCGTGCTGAGTATAAACAACAAGAACGACTTAACCATATTTTAGCTGATGACGATAAAAAGCGAATTACTAAAGATATAACCAAAAAGCTAAAAGTGATCAATCAAAGCTATAAAAAAGACGTTGCAACGATTACAAAACATATAAAAAAGCTCGAAAAAAAGATAGCTCAATACCAATAAAGCGCGTAAACCGTTTTGGGTCATTTTCTATCTCAAGCAGCTATTTTCAATGCTGACTAAAGAATACAAAGTTCAACACGTCCTAGTGTTTAATTTATTAAAAACCATTTTACCAGAATGCCGCTTAGGTATAATTTATCTTGGTTTTAAACTTAAAATAACATACCCTTAACACAATAGAGTATAAGCTCTACGATGTATTAAGGAGTTGTTATGCAACCACGAGATATTGCTGAACTGATTTTAACGGGCTTTAAAAAGCACTATCAGCTATTTCAAAAAATAACAGCTAAAGCACCGATGGCTTTTGCTCAACAAGATTGGCAAGCAATTAACGATATCGGCCGTTTACGTATAAGCTATTATGATGATCGTGTTAACGAAACCACACACACATTAAAACAACAAAATCCAACCGAGCAACTCGATGAAACACTTTGGCTAGAAGTAAAAAAAACATATCAGCAATTTTTATGTTTTCATCCTCAGGCAGAATTAGCCGAAACATTTTATAACTCTGTATTTTGCAGGCTGTACCATAGGCGCTACTTTCATAATGACTTTATTTTTGTTGAGGCCTCATTAAAGGATGCGCCATCAGTGCCTGTTGAAGCCGAATATAGGACTTACTTCCCAGTTGTTGACGGTTTAAAACCAACAATAAAACACATTATTAATCACTTTGATTTTAAAGCTCCATTTGTAAATTTAGAGCGTGATATACGTCTGCTCGTAAAAGCATTTTATAAACAAGCACCCGATACTCACCACCAACCTTGGCAAATGCGTTTTGATATATTACACACGCCTTTTTATCGTAATAAAGCCGCTTATATAGTTGGCCGTGTGGTGTCACAAAGTGGTGTTCAGCCTTTTATTATTGCCGTATTACATGATGAAGATAACGGTCTTTATTTAGATGCACTTTTAACTAAATCATCTCAAATGCGAGTTATTTTTGGCTTTGCCCGTGCTTATTTTATGGTAGAAACACATGCGCCTTCTGCATTGGTGCGATTTTTAAATCAGCTTATGCCTAATAAAACATTAGCCGAGCTTTACAACGCAATAGGCTTTCATAAACAAGGAAAAACTGAGTTTTATCGCGAATTTTTAAGTCACTTGTCACACTCAAATGACGAGTTTACTATTGCGCCCGGTACACCCGGCATGGTGATGATGGTATTTACCCTCCCCTCCTTTGGTTATGTATTTAAAGTAATAAAAGATAAATTTGGCGAGAGCAAACCTTTTGGTCGTGATACTGTTCTAAAGCGTTATCAGCTCGTAAAGAGTCATGACCGTGTGGGCAGAATGGCCGACACAATAGAGTATTCTAACGTCGTATTTCCTTTAGCACGTTTTGATAGTAATTTACTGGCGCAGTTACACAAAACAATAGGCTCATCTATGGTCATCGAAGGCGATTGGTTGATCATCAAGCATCTTTATATAGAAAGACGCATGACACCCCTTAATTTGTTTTTAGAAAGTGCCAGCGAAGAAAGTGCGGCCGATGCAATAGAAGAATACGGCCAAGCGTTAAAAGAAATGATTGCCGTAAATATTTTTCCCGGTGATATGCTTTTAAAAAACTTTGGCGTTAGTAAGCACAAACGCATTATATTTTATGATTACGACGAAGTTCAGTACCTAACAGATATGAACTTTAGAGCCCTACCGAAGGCCAAGAGCTACGACGATTACTTAACCGATGAGCAAAGCTATTCTGTTGCTCCGCAAGATGTATTTCCTGAGCAACTTTGTACATTTGTAATGCCAAACCCTATGTATAAAAAGTTTTTACTCAGCACTCACCCAGAACTAATAGATGTTAGTTATTGGAAGCAAGCACAACAAAATATCAAAAATGGGCAGGTAAGTCATATTTACCCCTACCCGACAGCACAGCGCTTTATTCACCACTGGTAAGCGCTAAAGGACACACACAATGAATATAAGTAAAATAGATTTAAATTTACTGGTTTACCTCGACACATTACTACGAGAATGCAACGTAACACGTGCTGCAAATCAGCTAAGCATAACGCAACCTGCAATGAGTAATGGGCTTAAACGTCTGCGTAACTTATTTAACGACCCCATTTTAGTACGCACCAGCGATGGTATGGTACCCACTGAACGCGCTATTGAGCTTCAACCGGTTATTCGTGGCATATTAATGACCCTTGAAGAAACCCTCGCGCCTAATCGCGAGTTTGAAGCAATTCAAAGTAAGCGTGTATTTAGAATAATGGCCAGCGACTATGCAGCAAGCACCCTAGCCCCTAAACTGTTAAGTAAATTACATGAAGAAGCACCCGATACAACTTTAGATATACTTACACCCAGTGATGTAACATTTCATGATGTTGAAAACGGTAAAGTGGATATGGCTATTAACCGCTTTGAAAATTTACCTCAATCTTTTCACCATAAACGTATATGGAAAGACAGCTTTTGTTGCCTGGTAAAAGCAGATAATCCAATTATTGAACACTTTAGTCTCGACAGCTATTTAAAAGCTCGCCATATATGGGTAAGTAAAACAGGTTTTGGCGTAGGTGTAGGTATGGACCCTAAAGATGTGCAAAAACTTGGCTGGGTTGATGAAGCACTGGCTCACTTTGGAAAACATCGCAACATTGCTACCTTTACACGTAATTACCATGTAGCTATTCACTTAGCGAAAGAGAAAAACTTAATTGCAACCTTACCTTCAAAAGCTGCCAATATTTATTTAGATGATCCGGGCCTTAAAATATTAGAGCCGCCGTTCCCTATTCCACCGTTTGAGCTGGATATGATCTGGAGCCCACTTTTACATCGTGACGCAAGCCATATTTGGCTACGCCAAAAAGTAGCCGAAGTAGCTGAAGAACTTAAATAACCTTATTACACAATATGATGTAAAAATTGCTAGGTTTTATATACCCGCATAAACCTAGCAAACTTAAAAACTCATTTAACTCATTAACTATCAATAAGTTAAGTTGAAATAAAAACATTGGAACGTGCTTTGCTTTTATTAAATCGAACTATACATTCATTTAATAAAAGAGGTCATTATGAACACCCATCAAGGAACAGAAGTAAATCATATTACTGACATCATTCAAGTTATGAACAGCGGCATCGATTTTTATCAAAAAGCACAAGAGAAAGTTGAAGACCCTGCAATTGGTGCACTTTTTCAACGTATGATAGATGCCCGAAAAGTGAGTGTAGAGCGTTTACAACCTTATGCTATTAACGAAAAAGGTGAACGAGAAGACGGCTCATCTTTTGCTGTTGAAGCGAGACGTGCTTACACAGCGCTGCTTACTACATTTAGCTCAAATAACGATAGCACATACGTAAAAGAGCTTGAGGAAGTTGAGGATAAAACCCTTGAAGAAATTAAAGCCGCAATGGATAAGCCACAACCTGCTGACTGTGAAGCAGCTCTCGCTAAAACATTACTAACTATGCAAAGCTGTCATGCTGAAATGAGCCGCATGCAAAAGCACTAAAAGTAATAGCTTAAACTACAACCCAGCTTTTTAGCTGGGTTTTTTATTGCCGATACAGATATAAGTAATGGCGTGAGCAGAACACGAACCCTTGCTTGGTTTCTACTCATTCTGATCATGTAGAAGCAACTATTAGTCCACTCCCCCCTAATAAACACATATTACCAATACAAATTATTAACTTTAATAGAATATTAATTTAACCACACACTACTTTTACTGTGCTAGCTTTAGTAATAGGTACCTAATTCCTTGTTGTGGCGCCGCAGCATTTAATTAACGTTAAGGTCCAATATGAAAAATAAACCAGCTCAAAATAATGCTGATGTAGATATGACACCAATGTTAGATATCGTATTCATTTTATTGATATTTTTTATTGTAACTACTTCATTTGTTAAACCTATAGCTATTGAAATACAACGACCACTTGATAAACCCACCATCAATAAACAAACTAAAAGTGCCACTTTTAGTATTGATGAACATAATGCGGTGTATTTTTCTGGCAGATTAATAAACTTAGAACAAGTGTCCAATAATCTTGCGATGTTTGCGGCTAAATACAAAGTAAGTGCTGTACTTATTAAGGCTCACGAAAACAGTAAACATAATACATTAATGAGAGTAATGGATAATATTAAAGAGTATGAAGATTACACTATTAGCTTAGTATCTAAATAACGTAGTTATATACATTGATGGTAAACCTAAAAAAGGGCCTTACGGCCCTTTGAGTTAAATAACGAAAGGGAGTGTTATTAATTAAAAGCGGTATTCTGCGCCTACATAATAGTACGCACCGTTAAAACCAAATGGCGCTGAGCGACGTGAGTATTCAAATACACCTGAGCTGCTCACTATTGTATTGCCGTTTGAATCTACAATAGTGCCTGAGCGAGAGTTACCAATTTCGTTTTTATCTGGGTATACGTCAAACAAGTTGTTTGCACCTATATTTACCGATAAATCTTCAGTAACAAAGTAATTAACTTTAACATCAGTTAATATTTCTGCGCTATAAGTTTGGCGACCACCGTCTTCTACTGTGTACTCACCAAAGCGATTGAGTGATAAGTTTACTGTCCAATCATCACGTTGATAAAGCGCACTTAAATTAATGCGATCTTCTGGTTGCCACTCTTCAATAATCGAGATTTCTTGATCAGAGAATACGTCTTCTACTGGCACTGTTTCAAGGCCTGAGCCTGATGGCGTAAATAACGATACAACATCAGTTTCAGTAAAGTTAGCAGCTAGCGTAAAATCAAGCGTGCCACCAAAACCTTCGGTGTTCCATGTTGCAACAAAATCGATACCTGATGTTTCTGTATCCGCCCCATTTAAGAAAAATTGGCCCGCACCCGCACCAGAGCTAAGTAGTGCAGCATCTAAGCTTGAAGAAAGCCCTTTGCCTAAACGGTTACTAATTACAATACGGTCATCAATATCAATTGAGTAGTAATCTACAGTCACATTAATATTATTAGTTACGTTATAAACAATACCTAAACTGCGGTTTTGCGATTTTTCTTCTTTTAGTTTTGGAATACCTAAACTTTGTGCAAGTGTAGAGTCATTTCTAAATGTACCTACTTCCTCAGCAACTAAAGAACCATCTTCTGCAACTACAAACTGTGTACTGATATTATTAAAGTATAATTGCTGCATTGAAGGCGCTCTAAAACCAGAGCTTAATGCACCACGTAATGAAATATCGTCAGTAACAGCCCAATTACCTGCAAGTTTAAAGTTTACAGTGTCACCAAAGCCTTTGTAGTTATCGTAGCGAAGTGCACCCGATAAAATAACATCTTCGATTATGTAAGTTTCTGCATCTAGGTAAAACGAAATCACATCACGCGACTCATCAACTGACGATGCAGGAGAAGAACCACCAAACCCTTGGGTACCGCCAGATGCATCTTCAGAGCCCACACCACCACTTAAGCCGCTGTAAATACTTACACCATTACTGGTGTCGTAATCGCGATACGCATATTCACTGCCTTCTAAAATTCGATACTCATCAGTACGAATTTCAGCACCCATAGCGAGTGAGTAATCATCAAAGTTTTGAGTGAAATCAATATTGATTGTTTGCAGTGATAATTCCATGCCATAAGCGTACGCTTCGCGAGGAATAGTGGTACGGATATCTGCAGCGCTTAAGCCTTGGTCATAACGTAAAAAGTTAGCGTAAGAGGCGTTAATTGTGTCGCTTGTTGTGTAATCAATGCTATTTTCACCGTATGTGTACGATAAATCTAAACTAGCATCGTTATCAAATTCGGTTTTGTAACCAAAGTTGTATGACACATCATCAATCGTTGTATTAATTTTAGGTAAAAAGCCTAGCGGAATAGTTGCATCACCGTCTTGCAATACTGGGTTACCGCCAGCATTTGCATTATGACGGAAAAATGCAGCTGATTCGTTATCACGAGTTGAGTATGTGATAAAGCCATAAAGCTCGCCATCACCTAATTCATAACCCGTATTAACGGTTAAGCCAAATTGCTGAGAGTCGGCATCACCAATTCTAAACGTGTCTCTATCAACCGTTAGTTCGCGCGGATCATCGGCAAGTAAAGTGCCATCACTTAACTCAGTACATCCGTAAAACTGACATGAGCCATGCAAACCTGCACGGTTTGTTGGCGAACGGTCGCGATAATTAATTGTTGTGTTTAAATAACCATCATCGCCTAATGCAAAGCCTTTGTTGAAATCAATATTAATTGTTTCGCCATCACCCTCTGAATACTCACCGTAATTAATCGCTGCTTTACCGCCTTCGCTCGCATCTTTAAGTACAATATTAATAACACCCGCAATAGCATCAGAGCCATATTGTGCTGCAGCGCCATCACGAAGTACTTCAATACGTTTAATAGCCGATGCTGGAATAGCGTTCATATCAGTACCCGCAGTACCACGCCCTACCGATGTATTAATATGAATGATACTTGCTTGATGGCGACGTTTACCGTTGATCAATACGAGAGTTTGATCAGGACCTAAACCACGTAATGTTGCAGGTCTTAATGCATCGGTACCGTCACTAATTGACGAACTTGAAAAGTTAAATGAAGGTGCAATAGATTGCAGCATACGGCCAACTTCTGTTTGACCTGTATTTTCAAGTGCTTCGGCACTTAAAATATCTACTGGAACAGGTAAATCCTCTACTGAACGGCCCGCTACGCGGCTACCAACAATAGCAATTTTTTCGATTTTTTCTTGAGCAACTTCTTCTGCTGCATTTACACCTTGCGAGTTTGCTGCAAGTAAAGCTGGTAATACTGCTGCACTGACCGCTGAAAGCTTCATCATGTTGTTATCATTCCTGTTGATTTGTTTGAGTTTTATACTCAGTAAACCATTTTGATCAACAACCGCATCGAGCTCTGTCCCACCTAGTAATGCTTCGAGTGCATCTAGCTGAGTGTAAAATCCATAAACCGAATTTGCATTATATTGCTTCGCCAACTCAAAAGAGAAAACCACGGTTTGCTCTGTTTGTTTTGCGTATTCAATTAAGGCTTTATCTGCTCGCTGCGCTTTTATATCAAATTGCACCATTTGCCCAGTAGTTTGAGTTGCAGCTTGTACACTTAAGCTAAAAATAGCCGGTGCAAGTACACTAAAACCACTCAATAGATGCGTTTGGTTACTGCGCAATTTATATAAACAGCTGACAAACAAAAATCCTCTATTACTTTGCTTCTTTTTTTTAATCTTTTTTTTACTTGCCGTATTTATAGATGCAACTTTAGCTAACATTAATTTAATGTACATAACGTCTACTTATGATTCTGTGTGGTGTTTTAGCGTTACTACATGCTCACCTAAACGCTCATGTTCAATCGAAAAATTAGTGTGTAAACTTTCTAATAAACCTTCCACATCACCGGCTTTAAACACGCCAGCTACTTTTATGCTTGCCAGTGCATCGGACGACAATTCAAAACGAGTCGATGTGTATCTACTTACTTCATTTAGTGCGTCACTTAGCTGTTCACCATTAAAAATAAGCATGCCGTTTTGCCAAGCTAAATCACGTTGTACATCGCCCATTGAAAGCTGAGTGATAGGTTTAGTAACACTTTGCTCTATAATTGCTTTTTCGCCAGAGATAACAATATTAGCGTTAATTTGACGAATTTTTTGCGTGCTATTATCTGCAAGCTGATAATCTTTAAAGTCGTTAGCATCAACCGCTACGCTCGGGTCAGTGATCATCACTTTACCTTCGGTCACTACAAGCTCTAAGTCTGACGACGTATTGCGCTGCACATTAAATACCGTGCCAAGCGCTGTAAAACTTTTATCACCTGCCATAACACTAAATGGGCGCGTTGCGTCTTTTGCTACATTAAAACGCCCTTCTCCACGGCTGAGTAACAATTGCCTGCGCCCTTTACTGTATGCAACCTCTAATAAACTATTAGTATTAAGCTGCACAATAGTGCCATCTGGCAGAACGTAAGTTGACTGTTCACCTACTTTTGTTTTGTAAATTTTAGTGTAATTAACTTTCGCAAGCTCTTGGTTATAGCCGTTTTCTAAATTAATTAATAAGTAGCTGCATACCATTAACGCAGCAAATAAACTCGCTGCAATTGAATAAGAAAACATCCACTTCTTTTTAGATTCTTTTGCGCTACTGTGCTGTGGAAATAAATTACTTAACTCATTTAATACAGATAACTCATCCCATAATTGGGCTAGTTCATAAATAGCGTCTTGATGAGCCGTACTTTGCATCATCCATAATTTAAATTGCTCTTTTTCATCATCGGTCAAACCCCGATCGATGGCGCTTATCCAGTCACATGATTTCTCTAAAATGAGATCTTTTGAATTAAATTGATGAACGTTACTCATTCTGCAACCCTCCCTACTGAAATAGGGTGAGCCTGTGCTTTTGGGTGTACTTCATTGCCTTGTTCATACTCACGCATATAAAGCATGGTTTGTAATAACCCTTTTGCAATGTGTTTTTCAACAGTGCTTTGACTTAACTGCATTTGTTCTGCTATCTCTTTTTGGCTCATACCGTATACTTTTTTTAATATAAAGCATTTACGAATAGACGAGCTTAGTTGCTCGGTAGCTCTACAAAAAAGTAAAAAGCGCTCTTTAGATGTGTATTCATCTTCAAGCTGCATTGATTTGAGTAATACGGGTAATTCGTTATCGTGCTCTAACGAATCATTAAATTTGTTATCCCATTTAGCAATATGATTAAGTGCTAAGTGCTTTGCTGTTTTGAGCATATAACTGCGGGTAAACTGAATGTCTTGTTTTAAATCAGCTTCATAGCTTTTTATAAACGTTTCTTGCACAATGTCTTCTACATCGTCGGGCTGAACTATACGCGATACAAAGCGCTTTAGTTGCTTCGAAATATCAACAAATGTTGACGTGATTTTTACCTTTTTCGTCATCCCTAACATACACCTGTTGTTATTTTTATTACCGATAGGTTACGAGTTTTTGGCATAAAAACAAGCTCAAATGTTAATTTAGGGTTATTTAAATGGATAAGAAGATAAATGAGTAAATTTTTAGATTATATTCGACTTAGTTTTTTTGCTTGTGGATTGCTGCTAGGGGTACAAATTCCGGCCTTTGTAAGCGATTTTGGTCAAGCGCTCAATGCACAATTAATTGAAGCAAGTAACGCAATTTCACCTTTTAAAAATGACGCAGCCATATACTTTAATAACGATTTAAATAAACTAATAAAACACTATAAAAATTTAGGCGATAAAATTGTAGGCAAAGGCGCTGAACATATTAATACCCTTAATATGCGTCAGCAATCGCTCCAGTTAGCGGTTGAGCAATTTAAGCAATCGCCTTATGTTTTTACTCTAACGAGCAACCTAAACGATATTAAGCAACAGGTATGGCAGCGCTTTGAAGGCCAAATAGTGCTAAAAAAAGACTCTATAATAGCAGCAATTATTAGCGCTATTATAATTGCAGTGCTTGCTGAACTACTTGGTTTTTTATTTATATCAGGGTTAAAACGCGGCTACAGTAGATTATTCGCAGCTCAAAAATAGTGATTTCATAAATTCATAAAACACATCTGTTTTACGCGTTGTTAAACTGTTTTGCGGGCGTAAAAACCACACCGGAGCGTCACTTTGCGCCATAACATGCGGCATAACTTCAACAAGCGCACCGCTTTTTAGCTCTTCGCTTATCGCTATTTTAGATTTAATAGCAATACCGTGCCCTGCAATAGCAGCTTGTGTCATGTTATCTGAGTTAGAAATAGTAAAACGCGTTTTTGCATTAAATGTATTTATACCACCGTGCTCATTAAATAACTTAAGTTGCCTTTGCCAAGGTAAGCATACCCAATAATGCTCTTCTAATTGAGCTAGTGTTGTAGGCATACCATGCTTTTTTATATAACTAGGTGCAGCACAAAGTAAACGGCTGTTATTAACTATCTTGCGAGAAAGCAGCCCTGAGTCTGTTAATGTACCTACTCGTATCGCTACATCTTGTGCGTCATCCACTACATTCACAAAATGATCAGTTATTAAAAAATCGAGCTTAAGCTGTGGGTACTTACTCTCAAACTCTGTGAGTTTTGGCATTACATACTTTGAAAAAATCCACGGTGGCATAGTAACGCGCAACAATCCACTTACCGATGAGCTACGTGCACCTATACTATGTTCGGCGTCGTGTAATGCTTCAATTATGGCACCTACACGGCTGTAAAATAATTCACCAGCAGGCGATAACCTTACTCTTCTGCTATCTCTAAAAACTAAAACAGTGGCCAGTTCTCGTTCTAGTTTACTAAGCCTGTGACTTACAGTTGCGGGTGATAGTCGCTGCTCTCGAGCTGCAGCCAATACCCCCTTATTTTCGACCACGGCAATAAAGGTTTCTAAATCACTTAAATTATACATAAGCTAGCTTGGTGATATTTTTCAATGTTTAATATTTTCGAATGAAGCTTTCAGTTTTGCAATGTTTATTTAAATAACTAGAACACACATAATCACACTACATTTAAATTTGAGATTTAATAATGAGTTTAAAAGCGCAAATAGATGCATACAATGTGCAAAAAGAAGCTAAATTACCCGCTGATGTACTCGCATTAATGGACACAACAAATGAAGAGCTTATAGCTCAGCACATTAAAGATAATGCCTTACAAGTTGGTGCAAAGGTAGATAACTTTACCTTGGCAAATCATAACGGTGAAAGTATCGAGCTTAATGATTTATTAAATAAAGGCCCAGTAATTATCAGCTTTTACCGTGGTGGTTGGTGTCCTTATTGTAATTTAGAGTTAAAAGCACTGAACGATTACTTAGCGCAATTTAAAACGCAAAGTGCCCAGTTAATTGCTATTTCACCACAGTTACCCGATGAAACACTCTCAACTACACAAAAAAACGAGCTTGAGTTTGATGTACTTTCAGATGTGAGTAATAAAGTAGCAGAGCGGTTTGGCTTATTGTTTACACTCGATGAGCGTATTCAAGCACTTTATACACAGTTTGGAATTGATTTTGAGCACTACTACGGTGATAAAAGCTTTAAATTACCACTCCCCGCCACATACGTAATTAACCAAGAAGGCGTTATTACTTACGCATTCTTAAACGAAGACTACACCCTGCGTGCAGAGCCTATTGATATTATGGCAGCACTTGAATCGGAGCAAAATTAATGCCTATTTTAAAATCGTTAAAAAACCTTACTCTTTCACTACTTGTAGGCTCAAGCTTGCTTTCTGGCTATGCGGTAGCTGATGGTATGCAAACTCAAGAAAAACCTAAAGTACTTATTTTCGATGTTAACGAAACACTCCTTGATTTAACATCAATGCGTACCTCAATTGGTAAAGCTCTAGGTGGTCGAGAAGATTTATTGCCTCTTTGGTTTTCTACTATGTTGCACCACTCTTTAGTAGATACAGTAAGCGGTAGTTACCACGATTTTGGTCAAATTGGTGTGGCATCGCTAATGATGGTGGCACAAAATAACAATATAGACATAACAAGTGAACAAGCAAAAACAGCCATTGTTACCCCGCTTTTAACACTCCCACCACATAATGATGTTAAAGAAGGTCTGGCAAAACTTAAAGCACAAGGCTATAAGTTAGTAAGCCTTACTAATTCTTCAAACAAAGGTGTTAAGGCACAGTTTGAAAGCGCTGGTTTAATGTCTTACTTTGATGCGCGTTACAGCATTGAAGATATTAAAATATACAAACCAGATTTACGTGCTTACCAGTGGGTACTTAAAAAGTTAAATGTAGCGCCAAATGAAGCAATGATGGTAGCGGCACATGGTTGGGATGTAGCAGGCGCTAAAGAAGCCGGATTACAAACCACGTTTATTGCACGCCCAGGTAAAGCGCTTTACCCACTTGCAAAAAAACCTGATCACGTTGTGAAAGATTTACATGAATTAGTCGCTCTACTTAAGTAAGCACGTTTATACGCTAATTAATCAATACCCGAGCGGCCGATGTTAGGATGACATTGGCCGCTTTTTTATGTTTGATAAATGCTTACGTGAATATGGATAACGCCCAAGAGCAGAGCGCTAATGCTTTACTCAGTTTTTACTTATTTTATATGGGTTTAAGGCCGACAGATTAATAGACCCTAGTAATTTCCCCTTTACAACGCTACTATTTAGCTAAACTAAACTTTGGTTGAAAAGTTACTAACATATTGAACTATAATGATATTTAAATACACTTTCTCGATTCAGTGAGTTTTAGTAAAAACAAAGCGAATTTACCTGTAAATAGTAGCCGTAAATTCTATGTAGATAGCGCCGTAAATAGCTGCTTTGTATGGGTTTACTCGAGTTAGCTAATGCGTAGTGGAGATAGTTATGAAAAGCCAAAGATTAAGCGAATTTGAAGAGTACTTTCAAATAAATGAAAGTATAAGAGTGAATTTATTCGCGGTATCTGATAACCAAGTTCCGAAATCGCAACTTGAACTTGAAGACGACATTCCTCCTCTATTTAGGTTAGCTAATGAGGTCAGTGAGCTTGAGCAAAGTTCTTTACGCCCGCTTAGAAATTTAGGTGATGTTGCGCAAGAACTAGCCGCCTTTTTACAGGCGCAGTCTCGTAAAATTGATTTAATCATGAGCCATATTTTAGCCTCTGAGCAAGCACAAGATAGCGCCATTCAATGTGACAGCTATGGCGGTGGCGGTATTCGCTTTACCTCCCCAGACATTTATTCAATTGGCCAAGCATTCAGAACGAAGCTATTTTTGCACCACGAAGCTTCTGCAGTGTATTGTTATACCGAAGTAGTTGCTGTTGAGAAAAAAGATAATGAACATTATCAATACACTATGCTGTTTACATCAATCAGAACTACCGACCAAGAGCTTGTAGTAAGAGCAAGCTTACACGCCCAAACACGCCAACTAAAAAAACGCCAAGAACTTGAACAAGTTAATGCTGAACCTAACAGTGATAATTAGCTGACATATTTACGTAAAATGCTAAACTAGCGGCACCTTAATTTGTATCAAAATTTCATGAACTTTAGACTTTTACCAGAATGGGCTGAGCAAGATGCAGTAATGCTAACTTGGCCACATAAAGACACCGACTGGGCTGATAATTTAGCACGTGTAGAACCCGTGTATGTTGAACTTGCAAAGCAAATAACACACAAGCAACAGCTTGTAATAGTAGCTCACAGTGAAGCATTAAAAATTAGCATAACAGCGCTACTTAAAAACGCCGCTATTGATTTAAGCCGAGTTCATTTTGTAGTTACCCCTACAAACGATACATGGGCACGCGATCATGGCCCATTAACGTGTGCATCAATAAACAATCCGCTTGAGCTAAACGTGGTTGATTTTACATTTAATGGTTGGGGCAATAAATTTGAGAGCGCGCTTGATAATCAAATTAACAAAAGCTTGGTAAAAGCGCTTGGCGATACAAATAACCAGTATCAAGCAATTGATATGGTGCTTGAAGGCGGTGGTATTGAAATAAACGAACACGGCGTTTTACTTACAACTAGCGAATGTTTACTCAATAAAAACCGTAACCCTGATTTATCAGCTGACGAAATAGAAAGCCTTTTAAAAAGCCATTTAGGCGCTAGCGATTTTTTATGGCTAGAGCATGGCTATTTAGCGGGTGACGACACCGACAGCCACATTGATACCTTAGTGCGTTTTGCGCCTAATAATACACTGGTATATGTAAAGTGTGATGATGAAAATGATGAACATTTTAGCGCCTTAAGCGCGATGGAAAAACAGCTAAAGAGCTTTAAAACAGCAAATAACACCCCATATACTTTAATTGCATTGCCTTGGCCAAAAGCAGCATACGACAATGAGAATACGCGTTTGCCTGCAACCTACGCTAACTATTTAATTATAAATAACGCGGTATTAGTACCTACTTATAACGATATAAATGACGAACTTGCCCTTTCGCAAATTCAAAAAGCGTATCCAACGCATGAAATTATCGGCATTAATTGCCAACCTATTATTGAACAATTTGGCAGTTTGCACTGTATTACCATGCAACTACCTCGTGGATTTTTAGCTGGAGCAGCACAATGACAAGCCCTGCAAAATTAAATGTAGCCTTAGTACAACAATCTAATAGCAATAACGCAGAGCAAAATATGGCAAAATCAATTGCCGGAATTCGCGATGCAGCCAAGCAAGGCGCACAGCTAGTTGTTTTACAGGAGCTGCACCGCAGCCTTTACTTTTGCCAAACTGAAGACGTAGACGTATTTGATTTAGCTGAAACAATTCCGGGCCCAAGTAGTAATACCTTAGGCGAACTTGCCAAAGAGCTTGGAATAGTCATTGTTGCCTCTTTATTTGAAAAACGCGCGACAGGCTTATACCACAATACCGCTATAGTCCTTGAAAAAGACGGCAGCATTGCCGGTAAATACCGAAAAATGCATATTCCTGATGACCCTGGTTTTTACGAGAAATTTTATTTTACCCCAGGTGATTTAGGTTTTGAGCCTATTCAAACCTCTGTAGGTAAATTAGGCGTATTAGTTTGTTGGGATCAATGGTTCCCAGAAGCAGCGCGCTTAATGGCAATGGCTGGTGCTGAAATATTAATTTACCCAACTGCAATTGGCTGGGATCCACGTGATGATAACGATGAACAAACCCGTCAAAAAGATGCATGGGTTATTGTTCAGCGTGCCCACGCTGTTGCCAATGGCGTGCCTGTTATTAGCTGTAACCGAGTAGGCCATGAGAGCGATCCAAGTGCGCAAAGCGAAGGTATTGCATTTTGGGGTAACTCATTTATTGCAGGCCCACAAGGTGAGATATTGGCAGAGGCCAATAACACTGATGAGCAAATTTTAGTGGTAGAACTTGATCAAAAAGCGTCTGAAAACGTAAGACGTATATGGCCGTATTTACGCGACCGTAGAATTGATCATTACCAAGACCTAACAAAAATTTACCGAGACTAAATAATATTATGGCGTTTGAGCAATGGGCAGCCTTGCCTTGGGTAAAATCTCAAAAAGATAAAATTCAATGGGGGCAGCTTAGTGGCAGTGGTTTAAGTATTGCCATTGCTGAGGGCGTAAAACAACAAGATGACTTGGTTTTAATTGTAACGCCTGATACACCCAGTGCTTTACGCCTTGAAACCGAGCTTGAATACCTGTTACCCGCTAATCCGGTCATGGTTTTTCCTGATTGGGAAACTCTGCCCTACGATCATTTCTCCCCGCATCAAGATATAATTTCAGCACGTTTAGCCACACTTAACACCCTTAAAAACGAAAAACAAAGCGTTTTAATTGTGCCTGTATCTACATTAATGCTTCGTACTGCGCCTGCTTCATTTATTTACGGATCTACACTTAATTTTAAAGTAGGCGATAAGCTCGATACTCATAACTTACGTAGCAACTTAGAGCAAGCTGGTTATTTACACGTGCAACAAGTTATGGAGCACGGCGAGTATGCTATTCGCGGCTCTATAGTTGATTTATATCCTATGGGTAGCCCGCACCCATTTAGGCTCGACTTTTTTGATGACGAGCTTGATACCATTCGCTTATTTGATGTAGAAACCCAGCGTTCTGACGAAAAGGTAGATAAAATTGAATTACTTCCTGCTCACGAGTTTCCTACAAACGAAGCTGACGTAGAACGCTTTAGAATAAATTACCGAGAAAAGTTTGGCGCAAGCTCAGAGCAAGACTCTGTTTACATGCAAGTTAGTAAAGGCACTTGGCCGGCAGGTATTGAATACTACATGCCTTTGTTTTTTGAAAAACTCGCCACTATTTTTGATTACTTACCAGATACAACCACAGTAATGCAACTAGGCGATTTAGAGCATGCTGCAGATAACTTTTGGCACGACGTAAATGTACGCTACGAAAACCGCCGAGTAGATCCACTGCGCCCATTATTAGAGCCAACAGAGTTATATCAGCCAATTAATGAGCTATTTTCTAACTTGGGTGAATTTTCTCGTATTCGCTTATCACTTGCCAAACTTGGCACTAAAGCAGGCAATAAAAATCTAAGCGTTAGTGAATTACCAGCCATTCGTATTGATCATAAACAACACGAACCATACGGTGCATTTATAAATTACGTTGCCCAGCAAAAAAAGAATAAAGGCCGTATTTTACTAAGCGTTGAATCAGACGGACGACGAGAATCGCTATTAAGTGTATTAAAACCAAGTGGCATTAAATTTAAAGAGTTTGATACGTTAGAGCAATTTACAAAAAGCGACAGCGACGTAGGTTTAATTGTAAGCCCGCTTGAGCAAAGTGTGGTCCTTGGCACTAAGCCAAGCCTTGCTATTATTACCGAGCAAGAATTATTAGGTATTAAAGTATCGCAGCGTAGGCGTCGTAAACACAAATACGAAGCAAGCCAAGATGCACTTATACGAAACTTAGCCGAGCTTAAAGAGGGTCAACCTATTGTTCACCTAGATCATGGTGTTGGCCGCTACCAAGGGCTACAAACAATAGATGCCGCAGGTGTTATTACCGAGTTTGTAACTATCACCTACGCCAGTGAAGCTAAACTATATGTACCAGTATCAGCGCTGCATATGCTTAGCCGATACTCTGGTGGTGAAGAGGCTAGTGCCCCACTACATAAATTAGGATCAGACGCGTGGGAAAAAGCTAAAAAACGTGCGGCTGAAAAAGTGCGAGACGTAGCTGCAGAGCTTCTTGATATTTATGCTCAGCGACAAGCCAAACCAGGTAACAAATTTACGCTTGATGGACAAACATATCGTCAATTTAGCGACAGTTTCCCTTTTGAAGAAACCGACGATCAGCGCAACGCAATAGAAGCGGTACTTGGCGATATGCAATCAAAACAAGCCATGGACCGATTAGTATGTGGTGATGTAGGGTTTGGTAAAACAGAGGTAGCCATGCGCGCTGCTTTTGTAGCTGTTAACGATAACAAACAAGTTGCTGTATTAGTGCCTACTACCTTGCTTGCACAACAACACTATGAAAACTTTAAAGACCGTTTTGCTGACTTTCCAATTGAAGTGGGTGTGCTTTCACGCTTTAACTCAACCAAGCAGCAAAAAGACACTCTTGAAAAAATGGCTGATGGTAAGTTAGATATAGTTATTGGTACCCATAAACTCATCCAGCAAGACATTAATTTTAGCGACTTAGGTTTGCTAATTGTAGATGAAGAGCATCGCTTTGGTGTTCGCCAAAAAGAAAAAATTAAAGCACTACGTGCTGATGTAGACATACTCACACTAACGGCAACGCCAATACCACGTACTTTGAATATGGCGATGAGTGGTATGCGTGATTTATCTATTATTGCGACCCCGCCAGCTAAGCGATTAGCTGTTAAAACGTTTGTACGCCAACGAGATAGTGATTTAATTCGCGAGGCAGTACTTCGTGAAATTAAACGCGGTGGCCAAGTATACTTTTTACACAACAACGTAGAAACCATTGAACGTGTATCTCAAGAAATTAGCGAATGGGTGCCAGAAGCAAGTGTAACCTCAGCTCACGGGCAAATGCGCGAGCAGGAACTTGAGCAAATAATGGCTGATTTTTATCATCAAAAATACAACGTACTGGTGTGTACCACTATTATCGAAACCGGAATAGATGTACCCACTGCAAACACAATTATTATGGACAGAGCCGATAAGCTTGGGCTTGCTCAGTTACACCAATTACGAGGACGTGTAGGACGAAGCCATCACCAAGCGTATGCTTATTTGTTAACTGGCGATCCTAAATCTTTATCTAAAGATGCATCAAAACGCTTGCAAGCCATAGAGTCACTCGAAGATTTAGGCGCAGGCTTTGCTCTTGCGACTCACGATTTAGAAATACGCGGTGCCGGTGAGTTATTAGGTGACGATCAATCAGGGCAAATGCAAACAATTGGTTTTAGTTTGTACATGGAAATGCTTGAACAAGCCGTAAATGCGTTACGTGAAGGCAAAGAGCCAACCCTTGAAAACCTATTACAAAAACAAACAGAAGTAGATTTAAAACTCCCTGCATTACTACCCGATGACTACATTCACGATGTTAATGCGCGTCTTGGCATGTACAAGCGCGTAGCAAGTTGTGCTAGTCTTGCTGATATGGATGAATTACAAGTAGAGCTAATAGACCGCTTTGGCTTACTGCCTGACGCTGCTAAAAACCTATTTATTTTGCAACAACTTAAAATGCAAGCGAGTAATTTAGGTATAACAAAAATTGAAGCAAACCCTAAAGGGGGCTACTTTGAGTTTAGTCAAAACACGAAGGTTAACCCTAGCTTCATCATTGGCTTGATACAAAGTGCACCTAAGGTGTACAAAATGGATGGCGCAAATAAACTGCGCTTCGCAATTAGTGAAGCTAACGCTCGCGAACGCTTAAAAATGGTCACTGCAATGATTGCAGATTTCGAAAAAAAGGTTAGCCATTAATGTTGCTAAAAAAATCGCTTATTGTTCTATGTTGCTTATTTAGCAGCACTGCATTTGCAGAACGTTGGTTTGAAGTAGAAGTACTGGTATTTAAGCAGCGCCCTGCTCCATACTTACAAGAAGACTTTACACTTAAACATGACACTATTGAAGATAAAAACAGCCTAGATTTAATGACACCTCTTTATACAGAGCAAGCAATGCAAGCTTGTATAGATGGCGACGCGCGTTTTAAAAAGCACTCTTTTACTGATTCATTAGTTAACTCAAACCCGCAATCTGGTGTATGCGACGACAGCACTGATTACATGCAAAGCTACGATGAATTACCTGTAACGCCACAAGTAGCAGCACAGGATCATATGCAGCAAACCTATTTGTTAGCACCTGAACAATTACAGTTTAAAACTCAATTGCGTCAGCTCGACAGAAAAGGGTTAACACCTATTTTGCATACCGGATGGCGCTTTGAAGGCGCCAGTAAGTCACGAGCACCGAGCATGCATTTAATAGCTGGAAAACATATTAAAAGTGATAATAATGTTATTCCAAGCTATTCAAATCCTGACTTTGTAAGCTTATTAAATACGCAACCTGAGCTTTTCGACGACCCTGACAAGGCAAATGTTGAATGGGAGCTAGATGGTTTATTTAAAATACATTTACGACATTATTTATACATTACAGCTAATTTTGATATTAGCCAAAAGCTAGAAAACGGCGATATAGAATCAGCCCGCTTTTCGCAGTTTAGACGTGTAATAAGTGGCGAAGTACATTACTTTGATCACCCTCGAATGGGCATGATTGTCCAAATTAGAAAATTTAAACATTAATATTTAGCAGGATATAACAATGAAAAAATTCCTTATCATCGCAGCTACCTTGAGCCTTGCAGCGTGTTCTAAAGTAAATCTAGAAAGCTATGAAAAAATTAAAGTAGGCATGGACAAAACTGAAGTAGAAGCCATTTTAGGCAGTGCTGATAACTGTGTTGAAAAAACACTGCACACAAACTGTGTATGGGGCGACGAATCTAAAAATATCGAAATTACACTTGTTTCAGACAAAGTGACGTTATATAGCAAACATGGTTTAGCTAACTAAGTAACGCTTAAATAATTAAAAAAGGGGGATAGATTTCATCTATCCCCCTTTTTTAATGTATGCCTATAAACCTATTTTTTAGAGTAAATAAGTTCTATATTTATGATTTTACTGCGGTTTAGCGTTATTTTATAGCGCTGGTAAAGCTTTTTATCTTCCTCAGTTAATACTAGTACCATATTTAACTGATAACGCCGCTCTACCCCTTGTTTAGATATTTTATTACTATCTAAATGGTATAACTTACCTTCACCACGTTTTAAATAACGCGCAAATGGCGCTAAATTAAACTGCAATGTTTGCTGTAGCGTATCGTACCCTGGTAGAAACTCTTTTGCGCTTACTCGTGTTTCGCTTGCAAAGTGCAGCCACTGCGCTGCTTGCTTATTTTGCTGGCGACGCTTTGAAAATATTGATTTAACTTCTTGCGGAATTTTTTTAAATCGAACATATTCTAGCCAAATAAATTGGCTGGCTATTTTATCTTTACTTATACTGTTTTTAAAACTAAAGCGCCATTTAGGGCGACCGCGAACAATAGCTCGCCAAATTACCCGTGTTATATCCTCTTTAAATATTTCACGTAGCCCGTAAATAACCCCTAGAATTAATATTAGCGTGGCTGTTACTTCAGTAAAGGTTGAGCGTGCGTTTAGTATTACCACCATTACAAATGCCATGATAACCGCAGTCACCGTGCCTTTAACTAAACGTTTAAGGTAGCTATTAAGAAACCGTGTTTGGCGCTGTAAAATAACGCCATGCTCTATTAGACGTTGTAACAGGCGCATTTTATTGGTTATACGATTTGCGTCTTGTAATGTGGTTTCGGAGTTATAGTTTTTCTCTCCACGGTAACTATTCTCGTTTTTACAAAATTGCAGTAGATCATTACGTTCTTTTGCAAAATCGCTACTACGTGGACCTTCATCTAATAGCTTTAAAAATGACTGCTCAACATGCCAGCTTAAGTAGTTATCAGCATTAGTAAAAAATGGGATCAGTTTTTCATCATCAGGTGTGTAACGCCTAAGCTTTTTAAGTAATCCTTCACTTTGGCCAAATAACTCGATAGCTCGCTGGAAAAAATCTTCAACATCTTCAATTTTAAGCGCGTCTCGTATATCAGCATCCAGCGCTAGACGAACCTGGTAGCAAAACAAATTAAGGTTTTGGCGGTAATCTTGTTGCTCACCTTTGTTTTTACTAACAAAACGGCTTCTTACTAAGGGTAAGTGAATGTTGTTAGCGTTATACGCTAAGTGCGATTTAAAGTGGTTATTAAAGTAAGATTCTTCAGTGAGAGTTTGCGGGTTAATACCCATTTCATTGGGTATAGAAAAATACAGATCAATACGCTGCTCAGCACGCGGGTTGAGCTCTGGTTCAATGACAAAAGATAAGTTTTCGTCTTGCTTTAACAATCAGTTCTCCTTCTAATAATGGTATTAAGTGTACTTGTCTCCTTTGCTTTGTTCAATAAAAAAGGCCCAGTAAAAACTGAGCCTTAATACGATTAATGTGCTAATTAAAACTTAACGTTTACACCAGCAAATACACGACGACCAAGTACATCGTATGTGTACGGGTCAGTGTTAGAATCGTTGTTACCTGAGTAGTATGGTGGTTGCTTATCAAATAAGTTATTTACACCAGCAGTCAACGATACCATTTCACTGATAAAGTAAGAACCACTTACATCATGGTAAACAACAGATGGTGTTGTTGGTGCATAACATGTAGATTCTTTACCTAGACAGCTGTAGCTATCCATTCCAGCAATGTAACGTGCTTTGTAGTTAGCAGACCAAACATCACCTTTAACATCTAACTCAAAGTTTGCTTTAACGTCAGCATAACCACCAATACCAGAAGTGATTAAACCAGCGTAATCAATGCTTGATTCGATAACATCAACAGTGTATTCGTCAAGGTAAGTAACATCTAATGACGTGTTCCAAGCAAGACCAGCTAAATCAAATTTGTAATTTAAGTTTAAGTCATAACCTTTTGTTTGCTCATAACCTACGTTTTGTAGTTGGTTATTAAACGAGATACGACCAGTGCTTTGGTTAAAATCAATATTTGCTGAACTACAAAGTGCTGTTGATTGATTAGCTAAAGAGCCATCTGATGCAAGACATGAGTCAACAATGTATTGGTTATTTACTGTTGCAATAGCGTTTTCAATTTCAATGTCGTAGTAATCTAACGTCATTGAGAAGCCATCAAACCACTCTGGTTCGTAAACTACACCAACAGTAACTGTATCAGCTAACTCAGGTGTTAATTGGTCATTACCGCCCACTGTAACTTCAGCTTGATCTTGTGCACCTGTAAAGCTAACTTGCTCGTAAGATGGAGAATCACCTGAGTATAACTCAGCAACTGTAGGAGCACGGAAAGCTGTAGAGCGAACACCACGAAGCATTAGTTCGTCGTTTACGCGCCAAGTTAAACCAAGTTTCCACGTTTCATCAGAACCAAATGTGCTGTAGTCAAAAGCACGGATCGCAGCGCTTAATTCTACATTCTGTGCTAGGTAAGCATCAGCAACTAAAGGAATAGCAAGTTCAAGGTATGCTTCGTTTACATCAAAACGACCGCTTGTTGCATCAACACGTGGGTCATTCGCAAGACCTTGTGAAGTGATAGAATCTGGTGTGTACCATGCTTTTTCTTCACGACGCTCAAGACCTGCTGCAAAACCTACAAAGCCCGCTGGTACTTCCATTAACTCACCAGAAAGCGCAGCTGTAATCATAAACAATTGACTACCACCTGAGTTTTGCTCGGTGTAAACATAGTCACTAAAGCTGCTGCTTGACCATGAAGCTTGTGAAAGAGGGTTAAAGTTACCAGCTTCAATTTCGCTTTGAATTGAACCCATGTTGTGAAGGTTGCTTAAGCGATCCACTGAGTCATTACGACCAAAAATAACTGATGTATCCCACTCTAAGCCATTATCTAAATAACCTGCAGCACCGATTACAGAACGAACTGTATCAACTACTTGAGATGAGTCACGTGTACCAGTGTCTACCATACGGCGGCCGTAAGAAACTTCATCACCGTAGTTAATGTTTTGGTCGATTAAAGAATCACCCATCCATTCAGCGTAGTCAAAGTCGAACCATACTGGTTGAGGCGCTAATTGCTGCTCTGACCAACGTTTCGAGTATGTAAACTCAGAGTATAAACGCGTGTCATCAGTTAAATCAAAGCTACCAATACCTGTAAGGTTTAAACGACGCATTGGCGTGTATAAGTAGCTAGATTGCGAATAGTTGTAAGCGTCAATAGTACCAAAGTCGTGCCAACCATTATCAGCTTGACCTTGCAAAGATTCATCACCTGACCAAACATGGCCATTAGGCGTATAAGAAGAACCAGAACAGTATGGAGCACTGCCATCGCCATCTTCAGTTAATGGACAGTCAGAGAAACTACGATCTGCCTGAGAAGCATCGCCACGGTCTGTGTACTGTAAACCGATTACAACGTTACCACGACCGAAGTTACCACCCATTGTGATATCAAAAGACGTTTCATCTGCATCACCTTCAGTAGTGATTGCTGATTTAACGTTAAGGTCTAAGCCTTCAAAATCATCTTTTAAGATAATATTTACAACACCTGCAACAGCATCCGTACCATAAACAGCAGATGCGCCATCTTTAAGTACTTCAATGTGCTTGATCATAGATACCGGAATAGTATTCAAATCAACGGTAGAAGCAGCACCTGTACCTGAGTTGATCATACGACGGCCGTTTACAAGTACTAAAGTACGTTGTGAACCTAAACCACGTAAATCAATTGATGCATTACCACCAGACCCATTATTAATACCTGGGTTAGTCATTGCGCCGCCTGTAGCGGTCATTTTTTGTAGTACAGAGTCTACTGATACAGCGCCTGAAGCAGTGATATCGTCAGCACCGATAATAGTAACTGGGCTAGCGGTTTCCATATCTGCGCGCTTAATGCGAGAACCCGTTACTTGAATTTTTTCGATTGCTTGTGCTGAGTCTTCAGCAGCTAGAACTTGCACACTTGAGAACATTGGGAATGCTGCAATTACAGCTAAACCAAGAGTTGACTTTTTCATGAATAAACCCTACTTGTTGGAAATTTACCTTAATTGGTAATGCTCACTTTTTATTAGAATAGTGAGTCAGGTGGGCAACTTAGGCGCTTTTAACTGAATGAAAACTTAACAGCAGCTCATTTTATATCACACAACAAAATAGAATAACCATTTTCGGTACATAGGTTACATTATGTTTCAGTGTTAATTAATAAATACAGATTAAAATCAATACTATAAATAAATATAGAAACATTATAAACACAGCTGAAACCAAAGTGATTCACTTTGTAATTAAATGTAATTACTTGAGTTTTGTACCAAAAACAGACAAATTAACAACTTGATCACAGCACATTATTAAAAGCGTAAAACTAAATGTTAATTACTAACCATATTTATGCATAGTTACCGGCTAAATAGTCTTAATTAGTTACTTACAAAGGAATTTTGGATTTGTTTTTTGTTCAGCGGCAATTAAAAATTGAACTTTTTAGAGTTACTTTTACAGCGAGTGAGAATTGTAGAGATTTTAATCTCGCACTGAGCTTTAATGATCTGAATAGAATAAAGCTCGTACAGTATAGTGAAGATTAAATTTAGTAAGTGACATAAAAATAATAGTTGAGAGTATCAATTTGTGATGTGGTGGTGTTTTTTACTATTAGCTCTAAATTCCATAGCATGTTTTTTTCTGAACAAATTCCAACCATCGTATTACTTTGCCATAAGTCATTATGCTTTTTAAAAAATTGCGGAATATAACCCATATACATAGTGATCCCTTTTAGCTTGGCATCTTCAATTTGTATGTTTGCAGGTAAGTCGCTAAAAATAGTGAATGGAGTTTCTGGTGAAAGGTTTTTCTCGCTTAACCATACTTTAACACCGTTCGAAAAAGTACATGGTAAATTAGCTTCACATTTGGCGTTTTTAAGTAATTTGACGTCTGAATTTTTAGAAAAATCACACGCTGTTAATAAAAAAATCAACGCAGTAAATAAACTTAACCTATATATAAGCATAACAATGTCGCAGCAAAGAAAAGCAAATACTAATAATCACGACTATAAATAACAAGTGTGAGTGTTACTATTAGAGCAAATTAGGCACAAACTGTATCAAAAAATAAACAACAAGCTCACAAAGTTTGATTGATGTCATAATTTTATGTAATTGACCTATCTTTTTTAGGCCAAAAAATTTATCATTTCACCCGCAAAAAATAAGGGTTTCTCGAGTTTGTTTTCTGAAGCATTCAGGCTTTGAACGTTTTAGGTAACACGCTTGAGAAAAATAGTAGGCCCCACTTTTTTAAAGTGGGTAATTCATTTCTAAACGCATTTATTGCAGCGGAAGCCAGAAAATGAGCCAAACAGTAGCATCACAAACTGAGTATAACTATAAAGTTGTACGCCAATTCGCTATTATGACAGTGATTTGGGGCATCGTTGGCATGAGTATTGGGGTTCTGATTGCTGCCCAATTAGCTTGGCCAGCACTTAACTTTGATACACCATGGTTAACATACTCTCGACTACGTCCGTTACACACGAACGCAGTAATTTTCGCATTTGGTACCAGTGCACTTTTTGCGACGTCTTATTACGTCGTTCAACGTACTTGTCAAACGCGTCTTTTCTCAGACAAACTTGCCGCATTCTCTTTTTGGGGATGGCAGCTTGTAATTGTATTAGCCGTAATTACACTACCACTAGGTATTACTAGCTCTAAAGAATATGCAGAGCTTGAGTGGCCAATCGATATTTTAATCGCGGTAGTATGGATAGTTTACGCAGTGGTATTTTTTGGTACGCTGATCAAACGTAAAGTATCTCATATATACGTTGCTAACTGGTTTTACGCTGGCTTTATCATTACTGTTGCAGTGCTTCACATTGTAAACAGCATGGCAGTGCCTGTATCGTTAACTAAATCATACTCTATCTACGCAGGTGCAGTAGATGCAATGGTTCAGTGGTGGTACGGTCATAACGCTGTAGGTTTCCTACTAACTGCTGGTTTCTTAGGTATGATGTATTACTTTGTACCAAAACAAGCAGGTCGCCCAGTTTATTCTTACCGTTTATCGGTTGTTCACTTTTGGGCACTTATTTCATTATACATTTGGGCAGGTCCTCACCACCTTCATTACACTGCGCTACCTGATTGGACGCAAAGTTTAGGTATGGTGATGTCTATTATCTTATTCGTTCCATCTTGGGGTGGTATGATTAACGGTATTATGACGCTTTCAGGCGCTTGGCATAAGCTTCGCACCGACCCAGTACTTCGTTTCTTAGTTGTTTCATTGTCTTTCTACGGTATGTCTACGTTTGAAGGTCCAATGATGGCAATTAAATCTGTAAACGCGTTATCTCACTACACAGATTGGACAATCGGCCATGTACACTCAGGTGCACTAGGTTGGGTTGCTATGATCTCAATTGGTGCTATTTACCACCTTATCCCTGCGTTATTCGCACAAGGTCGTATGTACAGCGTTAAATTGGTTAACACCCACTTCTGGTTACACACGGTAGGTGTTGTACTTTACATTGTTGCAATGTGGATCTCAGGCGTTATGCAAGGTCTAATGTGGCGTGCAGTTAACTCTGACGGTACATTAATGTACAGCTTTGTTCAGTCTTTAGAAGCGTCGCATCCTTTCTACATTATGCGCTTTGTAGGCGGTGTATTCATCGTAACAGGTATGTTAGTTATGGCTTATAACGTTTTCCGTACAATTTCAGCTGAAAAAGAATCACTGAAGTTAGACGCGCAAGCACAATTAGCATAACGGAGTGAGATGATGAGCAATAAAAATTCACAAAATAAACATGAAATAGTAGAAAAGAACGTTGGCCTAATGGCTATTCTGACTGTTTTTGCTATTAGTTTTGGTGCATTAGTTGAAATTACTCCGCTAATGTTCCAAGACGATACGACTAAACCTGTTGAAGGCCTGCGCCCACTTAACGCGCTTGAAATGGAAGGCCGAGACATTTATGTACGTGAAGGTTGTTACAACTGTCACTCACAAATGATCCGCCCTTTTCGCGATGAAGTTGAGCGTTATGGTCACTACTCTGTAGCTGGCGAGTCAGTATGGGATCACCCTTTCCAATGGGGTTCTAAACGTACTGGCCCTGACCTTGCTCGTGTAGGTAAACGTTACTCGGACGATTGGCATTATGCTCACTTAGTTGACCCACGTGCCGTGGTTCCTGAGTCGAACATGCCAGGTTTTCCTTGGTTAGCAGAGACAACGGTTGATACCAGCCTAACTCTGAAAAAACTACAAATTTTCCGTGATACTTTTGCTATCAACCCTGAAAACCCAAAACACCCGGGGTTAGGTTATGGCAGCGACGAAGAGCTTCAAGCAGATGTTGAAAAAGTTAACGCTATGAATAACGGCGAAGGCGCAACAGAAATGCAAGCCTTGATCGCGTATTTACAGCAACTTGGCACCCACTTGAAGTAAAAAATTATGGATTACGGAACATACAGAGGCATTTTGACTCTGGTAATTTTAGTATTGTTTATTGTGATTGTTGTATGGGCATACAGCAAACGTAGCAAAAATCGTTTTGATAACGCTGCTAATGCCATTTTTGAAGATGAAAAAAAACATAACAACACACTCTCTAACGAGGAAAAGGAGTCTGAAAAATGACTAGCTTTTGGAGTATTTGGGTTATTGTTTTAACCCTAGCCTGTTTAATTATCATCTTTAGCTTATTAGTTTGGAACCTTAAAAACTATGTTGCAGTTAAAGAAGGTGAAGATTGTGGGCATGAATATGACGGTATTACAGAGCTGAACAATCCACTACCAAAATGGTGGACGTACATGTTCTTTGCAACATTTGTTTGGTCTGTATATTACCTTGCAGCTTACCCAGGTTTAGGTAACTGGGAAGGTTTAGGTAAATGGACTAGCTCTAATCAGGGTATTACGTCTTTAGCTGAATCTAAAAAAGCAGTTGCGGATGCTAAAGAAGAAGGCCGTTTTGTTAAACTTGATAAAGAGTACGAAGCTGCACAAGAACGTTTTGGTCCAATTTTCAACAAACTTGCACAAGTACCCGTTTTAGATTTAGTTAATTCTAAATTTGAAGGTGATGCAGCGCAGCAAGTTGCCCTTGAAAATGGTGATAAACACGAGCAAACAGATGGTCAATTAGCACTTGAGATTGGTCAGCGTTTATTTTCGCAAAACTGTGCTCAGTGTCATGGCTCTGATGCTCGTGGTGGAACTGGCTTCCCTAACCTAACTGATAAAGATTGGTTATACGGTGGCTCACCTGACAAAATTAAAGAAACACTTCTTTATGGTCGTATAGCTGCAATGCCTTCTTGGGGTGCTGCACTTGGTGAGCAAGGCGTAAAAGAAATGACGGCTCATGTTCTTAGCTTATCTGGTCGTACTGTTAACCAAAAAGATGCAGCCGCTGGCGCCGCTAAGTTTGCCATGTGTGCAGCGTGTCACGGTGCTGATGGTAAAGGGTCTGTTGCACATAACTTACCGTTTGGTGCACCTAACCTAACAGATAACATTTGGTTATATGGTGGCTCTCAACGCGCTGTTGAAGAAACGCTTAACCATGGCCGCGCCGGTGTTATGCCAGCATGGAAAGACATTTTAGGTGAAGATAAAATTCACTTGTTAACTGCGTATGTTTACAGCTTATCGCAAGATAAATAAACATTGAGTTAACCAATAATTAATCTTTTTATTTCAATAGATTAATCCAGATCAAAAAAGCCTCCAGTCGGAGGCTTTTTTTTAGTCTTTTACAAATATTTGCTATAAAATAACCCCACCTAAACTAATTTCAGAGCAACTATGCAACCTACTCCGTGGTATAAAAATTTTTGGCCTTGGTTTTTAATCTTTTTTCCGCTCGCGGCCATTATTGGGTGCATAACATTAATTATTACTGCTGTGGGCAATGGCCCAGACATGGTGGTAGATGATTACTACAAAAAAGGTAAAGCTATAAATTTAGAGCTTACTAAGTTTGAAAAAGCCAAAGCACTCTTTTTACACGGTGAGCTTAATGTTACTGATGAACGCGTTAGTTTTAAATTTACTAAAGGCGATTATAGTAATGTACCTGCACTAAAATTATCATTTTATCATCGTACCATCAAAGCCCATGACTTTGCCGCCACATTAACTCCAAATGCTAATAAAGAATTTACAGCCCTACTCGAAAACTATACACCGGGCGCCTACTCTGTGTTTATAGAGCCTATAGATGGCAGCTGGAAGTTAAAAGAAAACATCACACTTCCTACAGAGCAGCCTCTGTTAGTAACGCCTAATTATAAGTAGTAGTAAATATGAGTACTTGTTGCTTTCATTGTCTTGAGAGTGTGCCTAAAGGGTTTAGTGCAACTGTTATTATAGATAACACGTCACAGCCAATGTGTTGTATTGGCTGCCAAGCGGTTGCGCAAAACATTGTTGATCAAGGCATGACCGACTACTACAAATACCGCACCGTTCGAGCCGGTAAAGTAGAGCAATTAGTACCAGAGCAACTCGCGTTTATAAAAAGCTACGACAATGAAGACATACAAGGTGAGTTTATAGCCACAAACGACAATATCTCTGAAGTATTTTTAAGTGTTGAAGGCATTACCTGTGCCGCGTGTGCCTGGCTTATCGAAAAGCAACTACTAAGCTTAAAAACAGTTAAGCGCGTTGACGTAAACACCTCAACTAACCGCGCTATGATCCAGTGGGATAAAACAAACACACCACTGAGTGAAATCATTACCGCTTTGGCTAAAATTGGCTACAAAGCCTACCCGTTCCAAGCTGATACAGAAGCCCAACAAAAGCAGCAAACAGCTAAAGCTTATATACGTCGTTTAGGTGTTGCTGGGCTGATGACCATGCAAGTAATGATGTTTGCATTTGCCATGTACTTTGGCATGTTTTCAGGAATGGATAGCAACTTTGAGCAATATTTTAGGTGGATAAGCTTAGTGCTTGCCTCGCCGGTTATTTTGTACAGCGCCCTGCCCTTTTTAACTAATGCCATTAATGGTTTGAAAGCCAAACAACTCAACATGGATTTACCCGTATCGCTTGCTATTTTTGGGGCTTATGGTGCTAGTTGTTATGCTACGTTTATGCAAGTGGGCGAAGTTTATTTTGAATCGGTTTGTATGTTTACCTTTTTGCTATTGCTAGGTAAATATTTAGAATTTAGAGCCCGATTAAAAGCCAGTGAATTTACAGCTAACTTACAAAAACTACTCCCTCTTACTGCCCGCACACTCGATGAAAACGGCAATGAGCACATTATTGCTGCAAAAAAACTAAAACTAAACGATATAGTACTCATAAAAGCTGGCGAAACTATTCCAGCCGACGGTGAGTTAGTTAAAGGTAAAACAACAGTTGATGAGTCAATGATGACCGGCGAGCATCAACCTGTTACTAAATTTATTGGTCACAATGTTTACGCCGGCTGCGTTAATCACGATGGCGTAATAGAAATAAAAATTAATAAAATTGGCCAAAACACGCTTTTAAACCAAATTATTCGCTTGCAACACAATGCATTAACCAAGCGCCCTAAATTAGTGGAGATAACCGATAAAGTAGCTCAGTGGTTTATTGCATCTTTACTTATATTTGCCTCTATAACTGCTATTGGTTGGTATCAAATAGACCCTGAGCATGCCTTTTGGATCACTATTTCGGTACTCGTTGCCACTTGCCCATGTGCTTTGAGTCTAGCTATTCCAACCGCACTTACATGCGCTGTTGCAACACTTACCCGAAAAGGCATATTGATAAAGCAAGCGCATGTACTTGAAACGCTCTCACAACTAACATTATTTGCTTTTGATAAAACAGGCACGCTTACCCAAGGAAAATTTACACTCGACGCGGTAGATATACTTGATGAAAAGTACAGCAAAGCTGACGTTTTACAAATAGCGGCTCAGCTTGAGCGTTATTCTGAGCACCCTATAGCGAGTGCATTTAACGAATACCCTCCCGCTAAACATGATTTAAATAATATAGAGGTGCATCCTGGCCTCGGTATTAGCGCACAAAATGCAGCTAACCATTATGCTATTGGTAAAAGCGGCTGGTTTGAGAGTAAAAAAACCAACGCTCAAGCCAGTTTGTATATAAACAAACAAGTAATCGCACGTTTTTATTTTGTTGATAAAGTAAAAAGTGATGCAACAAAACTTATTAGCTCTTTGCAGTCGCAAAATTTAAGCTGCCATATGCTAACGGGTGACGCTTCCGATGCAGGGCAAAAAATTGCTAAGCAGCTAAAACTTGAAAGTGTGCAAACAGGCCTCTCACCTAAAGATAAACAAACTGCTGTAGAGCAATGGTCATCGCAAAATGAGGTGGTTGCAATGGTGGGTGATGGCATTAACGACAGCCCCGTATTTGCCAGTGCTCATTTATCTATTGCAATGGAAACCGGCGCTGATATTTCTAAAAATAGCGCTGATGTAGTGCTATTAAATAGTGATTTAGCGTCAATTGATCACCTATTAAATGTGGCTAAACAAACTAGGCGTATTATTAAGCAAAACCTTGCCCTGTCTTTATTGTATAATGCCTCTATCTTGCCGCTCGCAGCCCTTGGTCTTGTTGCTCCATGGATGGCCGTTATTGGAATGTCTGCCAGCTCAATTATTGTTATTAGCAATTCACTAAGGCTTTTAAAGTTATGAGCATTATTTATATTTTGATCCCGATTGCTATATTGTTCGTCATTATTGCCATTGGTGTATTTTTTTGGGCTGTTAAAAGCGAACAATTTTCTGATTTAAACAAACAAGGTCACAGTATTTTGTTTGAAGATGATAAAGAGCAGCACAACAAAAGCAATGATTGACCCTCTTTATATTAGCGCTTTTTTAATGGGCCTAATTGGTAGCGGCCACTGCCTTGCTATGTGCGGAGGTATTGCAAGCTCTTTACAATTAGCCAGCGACAAGCGTAAAACTCTTACCTACTCATTCGCTTATAATATTGGGCGAGCATTAAGTTACATGGTTGCAGGCTCACTCGTTGCGGGTATAAGTAGCCAATTTGCTAAACAAAATACATCATTTTCTATAACGCTTTCATTTATTGCAGCAATTTTTATGCTTTTGGTAGGCGTTTACATAATGCGTTTAGGTCCTACATTGCAATGGTTAGAGAAAATAGGCAAAACGCTTATTTGGCAGCATATTGTTAAGCTTAATAAATATTTAATGCCCGTTGACTCGACAGTTAAAGCATTGGGTTATGGCGCGTTATGGGGTTGGCTTCCGTGTGGTTTGGTTTATTCAGCATTAACGTGGGCAATGACGAGCCCTACAGCCTTTGATGGCGCTATTGTAATGTTATGCTTTGCAGTAGGGACATTTCCAGCCATGATCACACTTGGCTTAACGGCGCAAAAACTTAATAGCATAATAAACCATCCTTGGACCCGTATTGTATTAGGTAGTGTTATAATTTGGTATGGTATCTACTTATTGATTATTGCAACCGACAAGTTAGTACATTAATGTTTATGGTGTATTAACCTTTCGAGGTTTATTTGCCCCAGTATATAAAAACTAAAACGGATTAAATTATGGATTTCTCTCAAAGTCGCGCTAAAAGTAATTGTGCTATTAGCTGTAATAACTGCAGTATAAGCCAATTGTGTTTGCCGTTTTCGTTAAATGGCCAAGAAATGGATAAACTTGACGAAATTATTGAGCGAAAAAAACCACTACATAAAGGCGACTATTTATTTGAGTCCGGCGCACCTTTGCAGGCTATTTACGCTGTACGCTCTGGCTCATTTAAGTCTTATACACTCTCAGAGCAAGGTGATGAGCAAATTACAGGCTTTCATTTAGCTGGCGATTTAGTCGGGTTTGATGCTATTAGCAAAATGGCCCACCAAAGCTTTTCTCAAGCACTTGAAACCTCAATGGTATGCGAAATTCCATTTGATACCCTTGACGAACTCGCTGGTAAATTACCTAAGTTACGCCAGCAAATAATGCGTTTAATGAGCAGCGAAATTACCTACGATCAAGAAATGTTGTTACTGCTTAATAAAAAATCAGCAGAAGAGCGCTTAGCCAGCTTTATTTATAACCTTTCAGAGCGTTTTGGTGAACGTGGTTTCTCGCGTAAAGAATTTAGATTTACCATGACCCGTGGAGAAATCGGTAATTACTTAGGTCTAACCGTTGAAACCATTAGCCGTTTATTAAGCCGTTTTCAAAAAGCCGATTTAATCAAAGTTGAAGGTAAGTTTATTACTATTTTAGATAACAGTGCGCTGGCAAAAACTGCGGCAATAGTTAAGCCTTGCTAAGCCAGTACTCGCTGTAACTTTGATTTAGAACAACAATTTGTGTGCTACCCCTTTAACTGTTTTGTATTTGCGTTACACTAAATATAGAACTTCAACTAAGGAGTAGCTCATGAACACCATAAAACGCATTTTAGCGGTTATCGATCCTACCAAAGACGACCAGCATGGCTTATCACGCTCAATTGAGCTTGCCAAAAAATCTGGCGCAAGTATTACCGCCTTTATGACGGTTTACGACTTCTCTTACGAAATGACTACCATGCTCTCTGGCGAAGAACGAGAAGCCATGCGAAGCGCTGTTATAAAAGACCGCGAACTTTGGCTAACCGACTTGGTCTCTCCCTATAAAAATATCAATATAGATACCCAAGTGGTTTGGCATAACCGTCCTTACGAAGCCATTATTAATACCGTTATGGAGCAAAGCTTTGACCTAGTCATTAAAGGCACACATCAGCACGGCGCGCTTAAATCAGTTATATTCACCCCTACCGATTGGCATTTAGTACGAAAATGCCCTGCCCCGGTGTTGTTTGTAAAAGAAATGGCATGGCCAGCTAATGGTAATATTTTAGCTGCTATTAACGCAGTAAGCGAAAACGATGAACACGTTGCACTTAACAAACGCATTATTAAAGATGCACAGTTTTTATGTGAACTGGCAAACGCAAAACTCAACTTAGTTAATGCATACCCAGCAACACCTGTAAATATTGCTATCGAAATTCCAGAGTTTAACCCAGGTGTTTATAACGAATCAGTAAAAAAACACCACATTGAATCTACAACACAGCTTGCTAACGACTTTAATTTAACGACAGAGCAATGTTTTATTGAAGAAGGCTTACCTGAGGATGTGATCCCCGATGTAGCTAAACGTTTAAATAGTGAATTAGTGGTTATTGGCACTGTTGGGCGTACTGGTTTAAGCGCGGCTTTAGTGGGTAACACCGCAGAGCATGTAATTGATAGTTTAGATTGCGATGTACTGGCATTAAAACCAGACGGTTATGTTAGCCCTCTTGCCAAAAGTTAAACAAAGCCTTAACTAGCGCTTTAATACCCATAGTACTTGGGTATATAATACGCCCCTTTCTTTTTAGCAATTAACTTTGCGTATGTTTATCAAGGGGGCGTAATTGTCACATTCAGATCAAGCTAAAGCTCAATTTAATTTAAATAAGCTTCAAAAGCGTTTACGCCGCCAAACTGGTCAAGCCGTTATGGACTTCAATATGATTGAAGAGGGCGACCGCATTATGGTGTGTTTATCAGGCGGTAAAGATAGCTACACCATGCTTGAAATGCTTCAGCACCTTAAACGTGTTGCGCCAATTAAGTTTGACTTGTTCGTGGTCAACCTAGATCAAAAGCAACCAGGCTTTCCAGAGCATGTATTACCAGAGTATCTTGATAAACTTGATATCGAATACAAAATTGTTGAAGAAGACACCTACAGTATTGTTACCGATATAATCCCTGAAGGTAAAACAACGTGCTCACTTTGCTCTCGTTTGCGTCGCGGTATTTTATATCGTACGGCAAAAGAACTTGGCGCGACTAAAATAGCACTTGGCCATCACCGCGATGACATGATCGAAACACTCTTTTTAAATATGTTTTACGGTGGCAAGCTTAAAAGTATGCCGGCTAAATTAATGAGCGATAATGGCGAGCATATGGTTATTCGTCCATTGGCATATTGCAAAGAGGCCGACATAAGCCAATATGCTTTTGTACAGGGTTATCCTATCATTCCGTGTAACTTATGTGGCTCACAAGAAAACTTACAGCGTAAGCACACCAAAAACATGCTTGCTAAGTGGAACGAAGAACACCCTGGCCGTATAGAAAGTATTTTTACAGCAATGCAAAATGTAGTGCCTTCTCATTTAGCTGATGCTGAATTATTTGATTTTGAAAACCTAAAAACCGGTGAAGTAATAGATGGTGGTGATATTGCGCTAGATAAGCCAGATATTCCAAAAGTGCCTGTAAATACAGACGACGAGCAGCCAGCTCAAGCTGATGTAGTCACTATAAATTTAAGCTAAATTACACATTTAAGGGCTTATATTAAGCTCTTTTTAGCCCTTCGCTAATCCCTGTAAAAACTCTAAACTTAGCTTTTCTTGATTATTTGCCTGATACGGTAGTTGTTGTAAGCTATCGTATGCAAAATCGGTGATCTCAAAAATACTAACTTCACTATTACCAAAGCTATTGAGCTCACCAGGACTTGGTGACATCCTCTCAATCACAAAGTCACTTAAATGCATATCAGTAATACCTTGGGGTAACACCGACCAATGCGCTTTTAAGGTAACGCTTTGACTCCCTTGCGACAAACGCTCTTTAGCCACTAAATGTGCAAGAGGTGTATTACCACTGTATAAATTAGCCCTTACACGGTAAAGGCCACTCTTTTTTACAGTTAAATTTGCAGGCACAAGCATATTTTCATTTTGGGGGTAAGCATTTTCAAACCCAGTTAACGTGGCACTAGGCGCCATGTATTGAATCTGCGCGACTACTGGTACTTTTTTCCCTGCTATATCGGCATCAACAAATATTTGTAAATTACGTGGGTAGTCTTCTTTAGCTTTAAAAGTAACAATAGCCTCACCTTGTCGCGCTGAGCTCTTGTGAGTATTTAGCACCTCTTTGGTATCTGTATTTGATAACTCAACACTTACTTTAGTTAAGTTAGTTGCACTTACACTCAACTCAATTTCTTCTGGGTAAACATATCTATATTGCTTTAAGCTCAAAGTAAGCGCTTCAGTGCCCGATTCATCAATTGGGCTTATTACAGGATAAAATTGGTTTGGTTTTAAACGGTCTTCATCTTGCGGGTTTAAAGGTTGAGAGTAAGGTGGATATTTAAGTGCACTTTCATATTGCATAACCACTTGCTCTGCCGCTTTTGTTAAATCTTCATTAAAGGCAACTTGTTTTTTTGACTCTATTTTTTTATTTTTTGGTAAATCAATGGCTATCACTTTACTAGGAACAGGTGCAGTAGCCACAGCTGACTGATAAACCAACTGTTTTTTTCGCTCATCGATTGGAGCTTCATCACTTTGGTTAACAAACCATAAAGTATATAAAGCTATACTGATAAGTAACGCTACTGCGTAAAATTTCTTCATAAGTATTAAATATTCCTTTAAAGCGTGCAGATCACTGCACGCTATTAATGTTTATGGGATCACATTATAAATAAGTGCTGACGCACTTTTACTATTTGAGTCTTTTATATAACGGTACTGCTTTTTCCAAAACCAAGTACCTCTTGTTTTATCAAAAGTATTAAAACCAATATTTTGACCATCAACGCCTATATTATTCATTGCAATAGTCACATTACCTTTGCGCTGAGCGTTATGGATTTCATTATGGCTGTAACTGTCGCTCATCATCATTGGGTAATGGTTTGGCATAAAGCTATTTACAGCATCACCTTGCGACTTTAAACGTCCATCTGTATCAATACTTTGGCTGCAACTGCCAAAAGATTTTGCAGAGCTTGCGCCACATGACGAATGTGATGCCACTACCGAATCATCATTACCTTTTAAAAAACCACCTGTTATACCTAAATATGCATTTCCATCGGCTACAAAACGTAAACGAGGGGTACGTGCATCAGGAAGCGGTGAAATTTTACGCGCATTATTTACTTTTAAGTCGTGTAAAACGCCTACGGCTTCTGTTACATCACTTCCTAACCACCATTTGAGTGCGGCATCCACTGCAAAGTTCCATGCAGCGCCAGTTAATGCACTTACTGCAACATCTGCAAGCTCGCTACCACCACCTGCCCCCGCTAAATCAAAGGTAGCCACAATATTAAGTGGCTCAAGTCCTGCATTTTCTAGCCAATTTTCCTGATTATCAATAATATGACGTGCAATTAAATCACCCGTTGAATGCGTTACTAATACACAACCTTGATCGCATAGATTCGAGCGAGAAATTTGTTTTAATTTAGGCCATACCCAATCAGTTGCAATTTTACCTTCTACTCGCTCGTATGCAGGCCAATCAATACGTTCGTCAGCCCTGTTGTTCCAGTACGACTGCCAATAGGTCTCGCCATCATTAACAACGTCACTACCCGACTTGTTTGTTATTTGAGAAACCTGTAAACCATGAATTAATATAATTTTGTAGTCTTTACTTACCGCAGAAAAGCTCATTAACATAGCAAGGCCTGCACCAAGTAAATAACTTAGCTTTTGTGTGCGTTTTTTGTTGTTCATATAATTCCTTAATGGTGTGTGTTCAATGTGTTTTTGATCATTAAAGGTATTCATGTGGTGTTTTGTGCTGCGCTATACACAGCACAAGCATCAGTATTAGGAACAACGCTCAAAAATGCAACAAGTTATTATCATTTACTTAATTTAAATTTTTACTCAAATTAAATCAGTTAATTAATGGCCTATAATTGTAAAAAATGAAATTGTTTATAGGTGTTATATTAATTCGCTTAATTGAGTGAGCTATTTTGAGGCTATAAAAACATGTTGATAGCTAGGCAAAAAATTGGCTATTTACTTGTTCTCGGCAATTGATCCTGCATTGCTCTACCTTCTGCATCCATGCAGTCGTAAATGAGAATTTT
>NZ_PNCW01000086.1:0-21731 GCF_005886985.1 Pseudoalteromonas sp. S3178
ACAAGTGCATAAAAAAGACCTGGCGCTTTCGCACCAAGTCTTTCATTAAAACCGTCAACCTATTTCAGGACGGGACATTAAATACTACTTTTCAATAAAGCCAATTAGTTTATCTGCAATATCGGTATTGTTTTGTGAACCAATAAATTGCTCACTCCCTTTACCATAGGCAAATACTTGAACGTCTACTGCGGTATGCCCGCCAGAAGTCCATCCGGTAAAGCTTGTGTCACTAATGATACTTTTAACAGCTAAATTAAGCGCTTTGTCGCCCATTTTTTTAGCTTGTTCAAGCTTAATTTTATTTTCAGTCGTAAATTCAATATTAGTGTTAGCATCCCATACTGACTTGAGGTCGTCATTATCAAGTAATTGCTGAGTTAATTTACCTGCTGTTGCTTTAACTCCTTTAATTACATCTGTTTCCCACTTAAATTGACCATGTGCGCCAAGCGTTAAACCACCGGTAGAGTGATCAGCTGTAATTACTAATATAGTATCTTTGTTTTTATCAACATAGGCTTTTGCTTTTTCGATTGATTTAGCAAAGTCATCCATTTCCGCCATTGCACATGCAATATCGTTAGCGTGACCACACCAATCAATTTGGCTGCCTTCGATCATTACAAAAAAGCCTTCTTTGTTTTGGCCATCAAGTAAATCAAGTGCTTTAGAAGTAAGTTGAGTTAAACGAGTTGGGTTTTCATCAAGCGCGAATGGCAAGCCCTTTGATGCATATAAACCGATAGCAGGCAATTGCGTAATTTGATTTAGGTTTTTAATATCGTCGCCATATTGATAACCAGCAGCTTTAAACTCGTCTACTAAATTACGGTCTTCGCGAATAAAATACTTTGTACCGCCGCCTAACATTAAGTCGACGGGTAATTTACCTGCAATTTTATTATCGATGTAATCATTTGCTATTTCGTCGTAGTTATAACGAGACTCATTATGAGCTGTAAAGCTAGCTGGAGTAGCATGGTTTATTTGTGATGTAGCAACAAGCGCCGTTGTCATACCGCGTTCACGCGCGATTTCTAGCATGGTTTTCACAGGTTTTTTTTCTGTGTCTACACCAACAGCACCATTGTAACTTTTATGACCGCTGCTAAGTGCTGTTGCGCCTGCTGCACTGTCAGTTACATAAGTATGATCGTCAGGGTATGTGGTAGCCATGCCTGTTAAAATTGAATCAAATACTGTTTTTTCAACGTCTTTGGTGGTTGGGTCGTCTTTAAAATAGCGATAAGCAGTCGTGTATGCTGGACCCATACCGTCACCAATCATATAAATAACATTTTTAGGCGCTGATTCTGCATAAACGCCAGAAGTAGTGCATAAAAGTGCCAATAAGCTTAATTGTTTTTTCATTGTTGTACCTTATGAGTGTACCTTATTTAATAGCCGTTGATATTGTATACAGATAGCATGATAAATAAATGAATATCTAAGGTTTTTGCATTAAATGAGCTTTCAGATTATTGAAAAAAGACTAAAGTTAAGGGGTATTTATTTTATTTATACTTATTATAAATTTTATACATAAAACTTAATAGACATGGTTTTGGCTTAAAATTGTACTAAAAATGCTATGGATAAATATAAAAAATTGAAGTTGCCTATCTAAGTACATGAAATATAATAGTTTTAAATCATTCTGTGTTTTTTATAAATCACAAGTATTTAAAGTGGTTTAATTACGCACCATTTGTGATGTTAGTGGTCAGACAACTTGTATGTTATAAATAACGACGCGCTATTAAAAGTAAGGAGTCAACGTGCAGCCATTTGATATTAAAATAAGCAATTTAAATATTCATGGCTTAAAGGTCGGCTCTGGGAAAGAAATCGTCATAGCACTGCATGGTTGGTTAGATAATTGTCATAGTTTTATGCCAATGTTAAATAATGTAGAGCCTTTACATACTTGGTATTGCATTGATTTTGCAGGTCATGGTTTATCGAGCTGGCGAAGTGATGACGCACATTACTATTTTGTAGATTACATTGATGATTTACATGACTTTATAACCACACTTGGTTTTAAGAAAGTGCATCTAGTTGGGCATTCTATGGGCGCTATGGTTGCGGGGCTATATGCAAGTTGCTTTAGTGACTATGTTAAAAGCGTTACTTTTATAGAGGGCATAGGCTGCGTAACGACCCCAAGTGAGGATGTGTGTGAGCAATTAAAAAACGCAGTTTTAAATAGAGCCAGATTAAAAAATAAAAAAACGCGTTTTTATAAGTCTCAACAACAAATTTATGATGCACGTGCTCAAACAACCGATTTGAATAATGAGCATGTAGCGATGTTAATGCAGCGCAATATTAAACAAGTTTCAAAAGATTTTGTTTTAACTACGGATCCTAAGCTCAAAAATCATTCAGGTTTTAGGTTTGATGAAGCGCAATGTATTGGTGCAATAAAAGAATTAACTGCACCAAGTCAATTAATTTTAGGTAACGAAGGGTATTCGTTTGTAAAACAAAATTTAGAAAAGTATATTAGTTATTACAACAACTTGAAGATAATTAATGTTGATGGTGGGCACCATTGCCATATGCAAAGTAGTGAGCTATGTTTTGAGCATATTCAAGACTTTATGCAGCAAAATGGTGCATGTTAATTGTAAGTTTACGTGAAATGTGGGATTATTCCTGCATTAGAGTATTTGCTCAATTGTTAAAGCGCCTTACTTAGATTAAGGTTAATAAAAATATAATTATAAACAGGGGCTAAGAGTGGAAAAAATCTGGCTTAAGCGCTACCCAGAGGGTATGCCTGAAACAATCGATCCTGAGCATTATAACTCGTTACTCGAAGTGTTCGAAAAAAGTTTTTCTGATTACAAAGATTTACCTGCATTTACTAACATGGGTAAAACTTTAACTTATGATGAAATTGACTCGGCTACAAAAAAAGTTGCGTCATATATCCAGAATGATTTAGGTCTTAAAAAAGGTGATAAAGTCGCTGTAATGATGCCTAACTTGTTACAGACTCCTATTACTATTTTAGGTGTGCTACGCGCAGGATGTGTTGTGGTTAATGTTAACCCTTTATACACAGTACGTGAGCTTGAGCACCAGCTAAAAGATTCTGATACTACCGCTATTTTCATTCTTGCTAACTTTGCCGACACGCTTGAAAAAGCATTGGCTAAAACCGATGTTAAGCACATTGTTGTTACGCAAGTAGGTGACCTAGTTGGTGGCGTTAAAAAGCATATCGTTAATTTTGTCGTTAAGTACGTTAAAAAAATGGTACCAAGCTACAGCCTGCCTAATGTAATTAAGTTCTCAGATGTACTAAGTGCTGATGCTGCAAAGTACACTCGCCCAGAAATGCAATTATCTGACTTGGCTTTCTTACAATACACAGGTGGTACTACCGGTGTGTCTAAAGGTGCAATGCTTAGCCACGGTAATATGGTTGGAAATCTTGAGCAAGTATCGGGATGTTTAGATAAAGTGTTAAATAGAGGCACAGAAGTAGTTGTTACTGCTTTACCGCTTTATCATATCTTTGCTTTAACGGCGAACTGCTTAACGTTTATGAAATACGGTGGTTTAAACGTATTAATTACAAATCCACGCGATATGCCAGCATTTGTAAAAGAGCTTAGCCAAAACAAATTTACCGCTATTACAGGCGTAAACACATTATTTAATGGCTTATTAAATACCCCTGGTTTTGCTGAGCTTGATTTTAGTCATTTAAAAATGTCGCTTGGTGGTGGTATGGCCGTGCAGCGACCTGTAGCTGAAAGATGGCAAAAAGTGACAAGCTCAAAATTAATGGAAGGTTACGGTTTAACTGAGTGTGCGCCACTTGTTACAGTAAGCCCATACGATTTAGAAGCATACAATGGATCTATTGGTTTACCAGCGCCAAACACAGAAATTAAGCTTATGCTTGATAATGGTGAAGAAGCAGCCAAAGGTGAACCAGGTGAATTATGGGTTAAAGGCCCACAAGTAATGCTTGGTTACTATAACCGACCAGATGCAACTGCTGAATGCCTTAAAGATGGCTGGTTTGCAACAGGCGACATAGCAACATACGATGATGAAGGCTTCTTTTACATAGTAGACCGTAAAAAAGACATGATTATTGTTTCTGGCTTTAATGTATTCCCAAATGAAATTGAAGAAGTTGTTGCGATGCATGATGGTGTGCTTGAAGTAGCAGCTATTGGTATACCTCACGATGTAAGTGGTGAACAAGTTAAAGTTTTTGTTGTGAAAAAAGACCCTTCTTTAACTGAAAAAGATATAATAAATCACTGTCGTGATAATTTAACTAATTACAAGGTCCCTAAACTGGTAGAGTTTAGAGATGAGTTACCTAAAACTAACGTAGGTAAAATACTCAGAAGAGCCTTGAAAGATTAGCAACCTATAAAAAAGCCGGCACTAGCCGGCTTTTTTATTGTAGGAGATTAAGTGCAATACCAATTGATCGAAACACAAAATCAGCTTAATACTTTTGTTGAGCAAATTAAAAACAAACCTATCTTAGCAATTGATACCGAATTTATGCGCCGTCGCACTTTGTATCCAGAGGTTGCACTGATCCAAGTTTTTGATGGTGAGCATTTAGCATTAATAGACCCACTGGCTGAACTTTCATTATTTAATTTTTGGGAGATTTTGAAAGATCCCGCAGTTTTAAAGGTTCTGCATTCTCCATCAGAAGATATTGAAGTTTTTCAAAAATACGCAGGCTTTGTACCCGCTCCATTATTTGATACACAATTTGCACTGCAATTGCTTGGCGAGGGCAATTGTATGGGTTTTGCCTTGATGGTAAAAGAGCTATTAGGAATAGAAATAGATAAAAGTGAGTCGCGCACTAATTGGCTACAGCGTCCTTTAACGAAAAAACAATTAGACTATGCAGCTGCAGATACCTTTCACTTACTACCATGTTATGAGCTTATTATTGAGCGTATTAATAAGGCCGAGTTATTTGATATTGTAATAAATGAAAGCGAATTAATTGCAAATAAACGCGCGTTTCAAACACCCGATGAGCTTTTATATAAAGACATAAAGAATGCATGGCAGTTAAAGCCGCATGAGCTCGCTGTTCTTAAAGAGCTAGCTGTATGGCGACGTAGCAAAGCAATACGCAAAAACTTAGCGCTTAACTTTGTGCTTAAAGAGCATAATATGACTGAAATTGCCAAGCGCGGCCCTTCAAGCTTAAATTCACTTAGGCAAATCCCGGGCGTTGAATCGATGGAAGTTAATCGCTCTGGTGTAGAAATATTAAAATGTATTGAAACGGCTAAAGCAACCCCAGAAGAGCTTCATCCACCTGTACTTAAGCGTTTAATTGATTTTCCTAGTTATAAAAAGGTAGCTAAAGATATCAAACAAAAAGTAACTAAAGTGGCTAAAGAGCACAACATTCCTGAGGACGTTATGGCTTCTAAAAAGCAAATTAATCAATTGATTAGTTGGAATTGGAAGTTAACTGATTTGCAAAAACAAAAGCATATTAAGCCAGATTTACTTAGTTCATGGCGCTATAGTTATGTAAAAGAAACATTAAAAGAGTGGGATAAATAGATTCTTTAAATCAAGCCTTTATGATTTCAACAAAATCTGAGTAGCCAGAACTTATGTTTGCATGAACACAAAGCACCCACACTAAAAGAGTGGGTGCTTTACTAATTCGCAATAATACTTAATCATTTTAAGGCGATAAACCTGGCGGTAGTTACATTAATAGTTACCCATTCACGCCTGTATGCACGCACAAAGTACAGTACAACAAACCACCTAACTTAAGGAATTTAAGTTAAGTGTTTCACTTAGTTATCAATACGATTTTCATACATCAAAAAATCATTCAATTATAATGACTGGTATTAAACAAAAACGGCACTTAAAGTGCCGTTTTTAATTTTACTTTTTTTCTTCGTCAGGTAGTGTCACGTTTAGCTCAAGTACGGCTAAATCATCTTCGTTTTGATCAAACTGTACCTGTACTGCATCAGTATTAACGTTCACGTATTTACGGATCACATCTAAAATATCTTGTTTTAATTGTGGTAGGTAATCCGGCGTTCCACGCTGAGAACGTTCGTGCGCGACAATGATCTGCAATCGCTCTTTTGCTAATGACGCGCTGTTTTTCTTTTCTGAGCGGAAGTAGTCAAGTAAAGACACATTAACCTCCAAAAATCCGTTTAAATAAGCCTTTTTTCTCAACATCTAAGAATCGAAAATCGACTGTTTCACCTAATAAGCGATTAATTGCATCTGCGTAGGCTTGGCCTGCATCAGAATCGCTATCAAGTATCACTGGTTGACCCGAGTTAGATGCACTTAATACTGCTTGCGACTCAGGAATAACACCCAATAGAGGGATCGATAGTATATCTTGTACGTCTTCTACCGATAACATTTCACCTTTTTCAACACGCTCAGGGTTGTAACGCGTTAATAATAAGTGCTCTTTAATGTTTTCTAGGCCTTCTTCAGCACGTTTTGACTTGCTGTGTAAAATACCTAAAATTCTGTCTGAATCTCGTACCGATGAGACTTCTGGATTTGTAGTAACAATTGCTTCATCAGCAAAATACATAGCCATCATCGCGCCGGCTTCAATACCTGCTGGCGAGTCACATACGATGTAATCAAAATCTTTTTTTAGTTCGTTAAGTACGCGCTCAACACCCTCACGGGTTAGTGCGTCTTTATCGCGAGTTTGCGACGCAGGAAGTAAAAACAGTTTTTCTACGCGCTTATCTTTTATAAGCGCTTGGTTAAGGTTTGCTTCACCATTAATTACGTTTACAAAGTCGTATACTACACGGCGTTCACAACCCATAATTAAATCTAGGTTTCGTAAACCAATATCAAAATCGATAATGACTGTTTTATAGCCTTTTAATGCTAATCCGGTGCCAATTGCAGCGCTTGATGTTGTTTTACCAACACCGCCTTTACCCGAGGTAACGACAATTACTTTTGCCATGAGATTTATCCTTTAACCAAAGCTGAAATTTCTAATGATTCGTCTTTTTGTTGTATTTGCACTGCATTTCCCCAGTGTTCTCCTTGTAGGGAATCACTGATCCAGTAGTTGCCATCTATTGAAACCAATTCGGCTTCAAGCTTTTGACAGAAAATGTGTGCTTCTTTGAAACCTTTTGCGCCTGCAATGGCGCGTCCGCGTAATGTGCCATAAATATGCACATTACCGTCGGCAATAACTTCTGCACCGTGGCTTACTGCGCCAAGTACAATTAAATCTCTATCTTTTGCATAAACTTGTTGTCCAGAGCGCACCGTGCCACTAATAATTTGTGCAGGTAAGTAAACCGTTTTTTCTACAATTGAGGTATTTGCCTCTTGTTTAACAGGTTCGCTCTTAACGTCTTGTGAATAATTTAATACAGAAAGGCCTGCGGCTTTAGCTTGCGCATGTTGCTCATCTGAGCCATTGCAAACACCTACCGCGTTAAAACTCATACGCTCAATGAGTGATTTTAAATGCACAAAATCAAGTGAGCTGTTTTTAATTTCTATTAAATTAACAACAATAGGGGCCCCTTCAAAAAATTTAGGGGCTTGGGCTATTTTTACATACAACTGTTCTGCTAAAAGGGTTATATCAGCACTATAAAGATGCAAAACTGATAACGTAAAAAGATTCCCTTTTAACTCAAAAATTTGGTCCGACATACACGCTCAATTGAATTGTCTGATCAGAAATTAATTTTAGATAAACGCAGGCTGAATAAGGCCTTTATTGAAATTTCTAATCTAATTTTTCTAACTTATTATTACTCTCATGTTATAGTGTGCGGCATTGTTAAGCAAGAATTTATAGGCTCATAATGCTCACTGCGGTATATAAAAGTAAGAAAAAAGCGGATACCTTCTTATTTGTTGAAAAAAGAGATGATTTTAGTAAAGTCCCTGAACCTTTAATGACCATGTTTGGTCAACCTCAATACGTTATGATCATTAACTTAGCAAAACGTGAACATTTAGGTGGCGCAGATTTAGAAACAGTTAAAGCAGCTTTATCTGATCCCGATAAAGGCTTTTATTTACAAATCCCACCACCAGAAGAGAACTTGTTAAGTCAATTACGAAAAGAAAATGGAGCTGATAGTGATTAAAAAACTGACCGTTTTATTATGTGGAGTGTGCTTAAGCGGCTCTGTAATGGCTAAAACGCAAGCCGAGTTTCAAACTTACTTAGCGAATTTAAAACATGAAGCAATAGCAAAAGGTTATGATAGCAAACTAATTGATGATGCTTTTGCAACCGCAACTTATAAAGAAAAGGTTGTTTCTGCTGATAAAAATCAGCCTGAAGTAAAAGAAACACTTGAAACGTATTTACCAAAACGTGTACCGCAATGGAAAATTGACCGTGCACGTAAGCTCTACTCAGAAAACAAAGATGTGTTAGAGCAAGTAGCTAAAGAGTTTGGTGTTCAGGCGCGCTTTATAGTGGCACTTTGGGGCTTGGAGAGTAACTTTGGTGCTATTCAAGGTGGCCACAATGTTATTTCATCTTTAGTTACACTTGCTTTTGATGGTCGCCGAGAAGCACTTTATAAGCGCCAGCTTTGGGCTGCGCTAGATATATTAAAGTCGGGCCATATTACGCTTGATAAGTTTAAAGGGTCTTGGGCCGGTGCTATGGGGCAAACACAGTTTATGCCTACCTCGTTCAATGCCTATGCGGTAGATTACAATAACGATGGGCGTAAAGATATTTGGACTACCAAAGAAGATGCATTTGCCTCTATTGCTAACTACCTAAAGCAAGAAGGGTGGAACGATTCGCTTACTTGGGGGCGCCAAGTACAGTTACCAGAAAACTTTGATAGTAAATATGTATTAGTACGTGGTACTAAAACACGTAAACAATGGCTTGAGTATTGGAATGATTCAGAGCGCTCGCTTGCAGATTGGCAAGCCCTAGGTGTGCGTAAAGCCGATGGTTCTGATTTACCTAATGTAGACGTACGTGCTGCACTGGTAATGCCTGATGATATAAATGGGCGTATGTACTTAGCGTACGACAACTATAAAGTGTTTATGCATTGGAATCGCTCGTATTACTTTGCCACAAGTGTTGGTTACTTATCAGATAGAATTGGCTATCCTAAGATTTAAAAATGTTCGTTTAACAATTTAAAAGCCGCATTTTTTAACAATATGCGGCTTTTTTAATATGTATTATTCTTTATCTTTTTTAAATATTTTGTCTTTTAAATCGATAACTTTACCGATACCAGAGCCTAGTTTCATTAGCTTATTTAGTTGCTCTGGTGTTAAGCGCTGAAGCTCTGAAGACCATTTTGTTACCGCTTCAAGTAGGTTATGAATTTCACCCATTTGTTTTTGGGCATAAAGCTCATCCTCGTTTACAGCTTCATCTAAAAGGTTATCACGCAGCAAACTTAAGGTAGGGTCAATCTCACGTTTTTTTCGTTCTTCAAAAACACGATTTGCCATATCCCAAATATCACCAGCAGGGGCATAGTATTCTTTTCTGTCGCCTGGAATATGTTGAACGCGAATTAACTGCCACGATTGTAGCTCTTTAATACCCATGCTTACGTTACCACGAGAAATGCTCAGCGCATCGGCTATTTCATTAGCAGTCATTGGGCTTTTAGTGATAATTAATAAACCACACATTTGCCCGATTGTTCTATTGAACCCCCAGCGGCTGCCCATTTCACCACAATGCATAACAAAGGCTAAATTTTTTTCGGATAAACTCATAGCTTTTTAACTTTCAGTAATTTCAGAAAGTAATGCTAGCATGCTGATTTTGGATAGCAAGATTTTAGCTACTTTATAAATCGTTTTTAACGACTAAAGTATGATTTAGATTAATATTTATACATCTATATTGGGATATGTTGTACACACAACAATAGATAAATAAATCCTTTTTTTATTTTTTCAATTACGATGGAATGACTATGAAAGCTGCAATAAATACTCAGTATAAAGGTAAATTACAAATAACAGACCTTCCTAAACCACAGGTGGGTATTAATGATGTGTTAGTTAAAATAGCGGCTTGTGGTGTTTGCCACACCGATTTACACGCATGTCATGGCGACTGGCCTGTAAAACCCAAAATGCCATTAGTACCCGGGCACGAAGGTGTGGGTCTTATTGAAGAAGTCGGCAGTAATATAAAGCATTTATCAGTTGGTGATAGGGTAGGTGTACCATGGCTTTATAGTGCCTGTGGACATTGTGAATTTTGTTTAGAAGGTAAAGAAACTCTGTGTTTATCTCAACATAATACAGGCTACTCAATTGACGGTGGTTATGCAGAATATTGCTTAGCTCATGGCGATTACGTTATAAAAATTCCAGATGGTTTGGGTTTCGCTGAGGCTGCACCATTATTTTGTGCAGGTGTTACTACCTATAAAGCATTAAAAGTTTCCGGCGCTAAACCGGGTAATTGGGTCGCTATTGTGGGTGTAGGTGGGCTTGGTCATTTAGCCGTGCAATACGCAAAAGCTATGGGCTTTAATGTTATAGCTGTTGATACGGGAGAGTCTAAATTGGCTCTAGCAAAAGAGTTGGGAGCTGATATAACACTTGATTTTAAACATGTTGTACCAAGTGAAGCAATATTTGAGCAAGTAGGTGGTGCACACGCTGTTGTGTGTACCGCTGTATCTAAACCAGGTTTTGAACAAGCTTATAAAAGTGTGCGCCGTGGTGGTAAGTGTGTATTAGTCGGTTTACCTCCAGAGGATATGCCGCTACCTATTTTTGATACCGTACTTAATGGCGTATCGGTAGTCGGTTCTATTGTTGGTACACGTAAAGATTTACAAGAATGTTTAGAGTTTGCAGCTCAAGGTAAAGTAAAAGCCATTATTGAAGAAAAACGCTTAGAGGATATTAACGAAATTTTTGATGATATGCTCAAAGGCGAAATTAACGGCCGAATAGTGGTTACTATTTAATCTAAATTAAGCTTTTATAAAACACAAAAAAGCACGGTTTTTAAATTAGAAAACCGTGCTTATTAAATACTAAACTAATTACAGTGTGTAACTAAAACTTAGTTTTGCATTACGCTCTTCGCCCGGCATACCGCCTAAAAACATGGCTTTTGAATAATACTTTTTATTAAACAAGTTGTTTAAATTAAGCTGCATGTGCCACTTATCTGTAGTGTACGATACTGCAGTATCGTAAACGGTATACCCTGGAACGTAACCATCAGGAATACTAAATGAGCTTGAATTAGTGCTGCGCTCATCTACATAGGTAATACCACCACTAATATTGATAGCTTCTGGTAAGTTAAACATCTCTGCGTAATAGGTTACCCATGTGCTTGCAGTTACGTATGGTACACCTTTTTGGCGGGTATCATAACTACTACTATTAGGATTACTTTTGTCTCGTGCATCCTGGTAAACGCCGTTTATATTTACTTTCCACTTATCGTTTAAATATGCATTTAAATCTAATTCTACACCTTTTGTTTGCTCTTTACCGTCAAAGTAACTTTCAACAACGCTCGAATCAGATACACCCGCTTCGTATAATGGGTTATCGTATTCTAGGTTTGTTCTTGAGGTTTCAAATATTACAAATGAAGCTAATAGTTGGTCATCAAACGCTTTAACTCTAAAGCCTAAATCGTTACTAATAGATTCTGAGTCTTCTCTGTCCGCTTCATTACCTGATACAGAGCCTAAAACACTATAAGCTGTCCGCCCTTTAGAATGATTTATAAATACAGATAAATCCTCCGTTGGCTGATAAGTAGCACCTAAGTTATAGGTTAAACCGCTATCTGAAGTGTTAGCTTCAGGAGTTGGCTCTGCTCGGCTTGAGCTGTAACGCTCATCAACACCAAAGTGCTCGTATGTTTGCTCAATACGGTTGTATGCAACACCTATGCGTGTGGTAACTTGCTCTGTAATATAGCCTACGTGTTGTATACCTAAGCCCCATGCTTGTACTTTTTTATTGTAGTCGCTGGTTTTAAGCGGATCGTAGTCATCAAAGCTACCTGTTGGCCAATTAGGTTCACGGATATCGTAAATGTAAGGCAGTGTACCTTGATAAAGTACTTCACCTTCACTGTCGTAAATTACTTTGTCGGCATCATAAATAGAGTACTGCTTAAAACGTATGTCTCTGTCTTCGTAGTTCGCATTTACTAAAAGCTCATTATCAATATCGCCTAACATAAAGTCATAACGTAAATCTAAAAAGTACTGCCATGATTTTTCATCAGCTTCTACTTGACGATATTCTTGTCGTCGAGCGGCAAACGGGTAAAGCACTCCATCTTCGAGTAAAGGTGCACGTGGATCATTATTAATGATGCCATCGCGTGTCGAGTACACATAATTGTAAGCGCCCGTTTGGCGTGCAAAACTTGAAGTGTAGTTACGGTACTGAAGCTGCTGATTTAAAAATAAATCGTCTGTTATGTAATAGTTATGCGTTAATTTAAAACGCAATTCTTCGCCTTCGTTGTCATCAGCCATTGGCGAAATAATACCGTTTGTGCCAAAGCTATAAGGTGTTAAACCATCAGATGATGACAGTGAATTTGCTAGTTGCTCTCGTTGTGCATCAGATAACTGTACGCCACTACCCGTCGGGTCGTTCACTAAATCAGCGCCTGTTACTTCACCTGCGGTTAAACCATTTGCAGTGTCAGCATCGTAAATACGTATAGGGTGTCCAATCGAATCAACAGCTATTGAATCTTTAATGTATGCAGCTGAAAGCATAATATTTTGACGATCGTTTAATACATATTTAAGTGAAGTGTATATTTCGTCACGGTCTTCTTTTAAATCTCTAAAGCCATCGCTTGATGCTGTTTTTGCCATTACTCGATACGCTAAGTCATCTGTAATTGCATTTGTGCTATCAAATGCAAGTGAGTAACTATCCCATTGACCAAGTTCAACAGCTACTTTATGTTTTGCTTCAAACTCTGGCTTTTTTTCAATTAAGTTAATTACACCACCAGCACTACCAATACCATATAACCCGGTTGCTGGGCCTTTTAATACTTCTACCGATTCAACATTAGTAAGTGAACGAGTAGGGTTAAACGTATTGCCCAAGCCTGCGCCACCGTACATTCCATCGTACGTATAGTTAGCATCTAGACCACGGATAACTAAATTATCACCTATGCCATAGTTATTGCCGGCTTGAGTTAAACCACTTACATTTCTTACTAAATCTTGCAGGCTATCTACGCCTTGCGACTCGATAAGTTCACGGTCAATAATAACAACCGGTGCAGGGGTTTCCATTAATGACATATCTGATTTAGTGGCTAAACCCGAGCTCATTACTACACGGTTTTGTTTTTCGTAAACGCTAATGCGCTCTATGTCTTTTTCAACTGTTGTTGCTGCAACAGCTATATGTGCGTTTAAGCACGCTAAAGTTAATAGTGAGTAGTTAAAGTGTTTCATGTTGATAATTATTCGCATTTATTGATATGTGCGAATAGTAATGGTTATTATTCGTTAAGTGAATAATAAATTCTAAAAATGCTAAAATAATTACAAGGTAGGTTGAAATTTGCTCTTTTAAGTAAATGGGAGGTTAATTTTGTTTGCATTTATAAAAAAGCATGAAGAAACTTTCTTCATGCTTTTAATTATTATTTATACAATCAGGTCATTAATTTTTGTAAACAACACCTGCTTTCATCACAAATGGTACTAATTCCAACGTTTTAATATCTTTAAGAGGGTTACCTTTTACGCCAATAATATCTCCAGCATATCCCGCCTTTAATTGTCCTAATTGATCATCCATTTTTAATAGTTTTGCGCTATTAATAGTCGATGCTTGAATAGCTTGTAATTCGGTCATACCAAACTCGACCATGCGTGAAAACTGTTTTGCATTATCACCATGAGGATAAATTGCCGCATCGGTACCAAATACCATATTAACCCCAGCCTTTACCGCTCTACTAAAACTATCTCGTTGTTTTTTTGATACTTGACGCTCTTTATTGAGGTTCTCTTCATCAACGCCATTTTGCTCACCAAATGTCAGCGTGTACTCAGTATTATAAATATCCATTGAAAGCCATGTTCCATGCTCTTTCGCCAGCGCTATCGCTTCATCATCTAAAAAGCTGGCATGTTCAATGCTGTCCACACCTGCTTTTATTGCTGTTTTAATACCGCTTGTTCCATGAGCGTGAGCAGCTACGGGTAAATCGCGCATATGTGCTTCATCAACAATTGCTTTCATTTCTTCATAAGAATATTGCTGCGCACCTACTTTAGTGCCTTTAGAAAATACACCGCCAGTGGCACAAAATTTAATAGCATTCGCACCATATTTTATGTTCTCGCGTACTTTTACGCGAGCAGCCCACGGGCCATCAGCAACACCTGTTGAAGTGTACTTTAGCTCAGGAGGCAAACGGTTGTTATCACAATGCCCGCCAGTAATACCAAGCGAAGGGCCTGCTGCCCAAATGCGTGGGCCTACAATATCACCGGCATTAATACCGTCTCTAACCGCTATAACACTGTAGCCTTCGGCGCCTACATTTCTAACTGTGGTAAAACCTGCTTCTAACGTTTTTTTAGCAAAGTGAGCCGCTTTTATCGCCATACGCGGAACTGATTGCCCTAAGCGCTCACTACGCGGCACGGTAGGATCGCTTGTTAAGTGAACATGCATATCCATAAGTCCAGGCATTAATGTAAGCTCAAATAATTGAATGTGCTTATCACCTTTTGATAATACAGGCTTTTTGTTTTGCTCAACGCTCGTAATAATACCGTTATCTATAGTAATTAAAGGTGATTGAATGAGTTTACCGGTTTGCACGTCAACCATGGCTTTTGCTGATAAGTAAGTTGTGGCATGAGCACCAAAACTTGTAAAAGTTAACAAAGCAATAGAGGCACTTAGTAATTGTTTTTTCATTATTGTTCTTCTGTAGTGGCGGTTTAATTAATTGAAATGTAACAACCTAATACAAAAGTGTAAATACAATTGCTTAAATGCAATCTATCGTAATTGCTTTATTTAATAGTGCTAAGTGCTCATAATTAAACAACGATACTAAAAAGGATTACCATGAAATCAATTAAATTAGCTTTAGTTGCCAGCGGCGTTATGTTTGCCTTAAGTGGCTGTATAAATACTGAACTTAGTGATATCGCTAACAGTACTTCGCAGTTAAACACACCAAACACGCAAGCAACTATTGTTTCAGAGCTCTCTAGCGAGCAACAGTTAGATGTACTCGTTGCGCAGTATTATGATGAGTCACTAACGTTTAAACCAATTAATGCAACGTACAGTGGCCGCAGCGAATTTAACGACACATTTACGCCAATTATTTCAAAACAAAACAGAGAAAAGAAAGCCGCTTTTTATAAAAAATACCAACAACGGTTGCGTTATATTGATAAAGCACAACTAGCAGGCCAAGCCCTTTTAAGTTACGAAATATTAAATCGCGACCTTGCCCTTAATTTAGAAGGTATGCAGTTTCCAAGTTATATGCTGCCAATAAACCAAATGGCAGGTTCACATAATACATTTGCAGGGTTTGGCTCGGGTCAAAGTGCTCAGCCTTTTAATACAGTTAAAGATTATAATAACTTTATAAAACGCAGCGAAGGGTTTGTGCAGTGGTTAGCCAGTGTACAAAGCTCAATGGAGCAGGGGATAAATGAAGGTATTACCTTACCTAAGCCTTTAGCAAAAAAACTGCAGCCACAATTTGCAGCTCATGTTGTTCAAAGTGCTGAAGACTCTTTATTTTGGGGTCCTATAAAAAACCTACCTGCGTCGTTTAGCGCTGAGCAAAAACAACAAATAGCTGCAAAGTACCGCACACTTATTATGGAACAGTTAGTGCCTGCTTATAAAAGTATGAGTGACTTTTTAGCTAACAAATACATTCCTAATAGCCGAGAGACAGTTGGTTACAGTGACTTACCAAACGGTAAAGCGTGGTACGAATATCAAATCAAAAAAAATACCACGCTTAGTCTTTCTGCAAATGAAATTCACGACATTGGATTAAGTGAAGTGTCGCGTATTCTAAGTGAAATGAAAAAAGTAAAAGATACTGTTGGTTTTAAAGGCGATCTTGCAGCGTTTTTTGATCACTTACGTGACTCAGACGAGTTTTATTACAATACGCCACAGGAGCTAATTGCGGCTTATGAAAACGTTAAGCAAAAAATAGATGCTCGCTTGCCATTACTTTTTGATATTGCTCCAAAAGCGCCATACGTCGTAAAAGCAGTTGAAGCATACAGAGCTCAGTCGGCGGCTGGGGCGTCGTATGCGTCTCCGGCACCAGATGGTTCTCGCCCGGGTATTTTTTACATCAATACATTTAACCTAAAAGCGCAGCCTAAATTTTTACTTGAAACACTCTCTATTCATGAAGCTGCACCTGGGCATCACTTTCAAATTGCATTACAACAAGAAATAGAGGGCTTACCCGATTTTAGAAAGTTTGGTGGTTATACCGTATTTGCTGAAGGCTGGGCGCTGTACGCCGAAAGTTTGGGTAAAGAGCTTGGCTTATTTACCGACCCTTACATGTGGTATGGGCGCTTAGCAGATGAACAACTTAGAGCTATGCGCTTAGTGCTTGATACCGGTTTTCATGCAAAGGGCTGGACACGTCAGCAGGGTATTGATTACATGCTTGCTAACTCATCTATGGCTAAGAGCGATGTAATAGCCGAGGTTGAGCGTTATATTGCATGGCCTGGTCAAGCTTTATCATACAAGTTGGGGCAGTTTAAAATCCAGCAGTTACGTGACTACACTAAAAAAGAGTTAGGCGATAAGTTTGATATTAAAGCGTTCCACACTCAAATACTTATAGATGGCGCATTACCAATGCCAATTTTAGAAGAAAAAATTAAACGTTGGGTTGCCACACAGCAATAATAAAAGACCCGAAAGCCCGTATTAATAAAGGCAGGGGCTTTGCGCGTATAGCTGCAATACGTTAGAATGCGCGCTCTTTAGGGACGCGAGTAAATTATGTTTGATCAAGAATTAGCAAATACACGGTTTTGGCTTAAAAAAAATCTAAGCGATATGAACCAAAACGAATGGGAAGCCATTTGTGATGGATGCGGAAAGTGTTGTTTAAACACCTTTATTGATAGCGAAGACGAAGACGAATTTACAGCTACCGATCAGTTACGTGAAGGTGAGCAGTTAATATTTACAAATATTGTGTGTCAGTACCTTGATAACAATACGTGCGGCTGTAGCGAATACGAAAACCGCCAAACACTTGTCCCTTCTTGCGTAAAACTAACCAAAGAAAACCTTAAAGATATTTTCTTTATGCCGCAAAGCTGCAGTTACCGCCGCCTACATGAAGAGCGTGGTTTAGCCTCATGGCACCCGTTATTAAATAACGGCGATAAAACTAAAATGCATGAGTTAGGAATTTCTGTTCAAGATAAAACGGTTAAAGATTGTGATGTTAAGCTTGATGATTTTGATTTATACATTGCCGAGTGGCCAACTAAGGATGCTGATTAATGAGTAAGCTAAAAGCAAGCATTGGTTTAATTAATCCTAAAAGCCCAACAAACGTTGGTGGCGTTTTACGTGCCGCTGGTTGTTACGATGCTAAACACGTTTTTTTTACGGGTAACCGTTACTTAAATGCTAAAAAATTTCATACTGATACAAAAAATGTAGTTGAACGAATTCCCCTTACAGAAACCGATAATCTAGAAATGGTAAAGCCTGAAGGTGCCACTGTTGTTGTTATCGAACTGATAGAAGGCGCGACACCTTTACCTGATTTTAAACACCCAGAAAACGCATTTTATGTATTTGGCCCAGAGGATGGCTCTGTATCTAAAGACGTTTTAAAGTGGTGTGATGAAGTGGTTTATATTCCAACAATCGGTTGCATGAACCTGGCTGCAACCTGTAATGTTGTTTTATACGACCGTTTGTCAAAACTTGGCGGCGTAGAGAGTAGTGACGACACTATTATTAGCTCTCGTGATACAAACAATAAAATGAAGTGGCAAAAAGCTAATTAGTTAATCTTGCTTTTACGCTTATTTTATAGCCTTGGTTGCGCATAGCTTATAATGCGCAACAGCATTACCTTTATTCTATTTACATTCCCTCTTTGTTAATTCCTTACCTACTTAAATCATGCAAAAAATTCATTGTTAGCTAAGCTTGAATAAATTAAAACATTTTAAGATATTACAATGCGTTGGTTATTTTTATTAGTTCTATTATTAGCGAGCAAACTTAGTTATTCAGATTCAATAGTTGAATATCATTTAAAGGGTAGTCACCAAGTAGTAAACGGGTACAACCATAAATCAGGCATATTGTTTGAGGCTAAAAATGCAAAGCAAACTCTTCATCTAGCCACTTTAGACTGGCCTCCCTATATTGGTAACGATTTATGTAAAAAAGGGTGGGTATATCAATTTTCGGTCGCGTTATTACATAGCAAAGGTTACAGCGTTTACATTGAATTTTTACCGTGGGCACGCGCAGTTAGAAACGTTGAACTAGGCAAAGCAGATATACTATTACCCGAGTATTTTATTGAAGATACTGCGCCTTCTGACTACATAACAGATAAAACTCGTCGTGAATTACTGGGATTATCAAATTCATTTTTAGGCGGAGAAATCGCTTTTATAAAGCGAAAAGGGGATAAAGATCGTTTTACAGGCAATTTAAAATCACTTAAAGGGCATACAATTGGTGTCGTAAGAGGGTATCAAAACACGCCAGAATTTGATGCGATGATGGATAATGGCGAGTTTGAAACAATAAAAACTGTAGATGACTTACAACTAGTACAGCTACTTGTGGCAAAACGTGTTGATTTAATCATTGGCGATCCTCGGGTACTAAAATTTGCGATAAGTTATTCAACATTGAGTGATGATAAAAAGCAGTTTTTATTAAATTCTATTGAGCAAGAAACTACGCCGTTACAATACAACCCTTTTTATTTTGCTATTAGTAAGCTCACACCGTCATGGCTTACAGTGTTAGAAGATATAAATAAGGGGCTTTATCAGTTTCATAATAGCGGAGAAACGGCACGAATTATTAAAAACCTAACCAAAACCTGCAAATAATTAGAACGTTCCTATAGTCACTTCACCCAATTTACGTTTAAACAGGTAAACTTGCTTTAAATTGTTAATGGAGTGAAAACAACGTGAGTGAAATAAATACAAATCAATCATTCGCGGTCAACGAACAGTCTAATAAAAATTATCTGTTTCCACTGACTGCAATGACGACCCTGTTTTTTTTATGGGGCTTTATAACTGTTTTAAATGATGTGCTGATCCCGCGCTTAAAAGGTGTATTTGATCTAACGTATTTTGAAGCAATGCTAGTACAGTTTTGCTTTTTTGGGGCCTATTTTATTGTTTCTATACCTGCGGGTATTTTAGTTAAGCAGCTAGGCTATAAAAAGGGCATTTTAACGGGTTTAATTGTTGCCTCTATTGGTTGTATGTTGTTCTACCCAGCTGTTGTAGTGCATGAGTACTGGTTATTTTTAGGTGCTTTATTTGTGCTTGCTGCAGGCGTAACAGTACTACAAGTTTCTGCTAATCCGTATGTAGCTGCACTTGGCCCTGAAAAAACAGCCTCTTCTCGTTTAAACTTAGCACAAGCACTCAATGCTTTAGGCACAACGGTTGGGCCTTATGTAGGTGGTATTTTATTTTTTGGAACTGCTGGCACACTCGCAGCTTCTGCGGCTAGTGCTGAGTCTGTAAAAGTACCTTATTTAATGCTAGCTGCAGCTTTATTGTTAATCGCTATTATTTTTGCATTTATTAAACTACCTGAAATAGAGGCCCATAAAGAAGAGAACAATGCAGCCATTGAATCTCGCTCGCTTACCCAAGCACCACATTTAACTATGGGTGTACTTGCCATATTTTGTTATGTAGGTGGTGAGGTTGCTATAGGTAGCTTTTTAGTTAATTACTTCGGTGAAGCTCATATAGCGGGTCTTGAAGAGCATGCAGCTGCTGCACTTATTAGTTACTACTGGGGTGGTGCGATGGTAGGGCGTTTTATTGGCTCGGCACTTTTACAAAAAATAGCCCCATCGAAAGCCATTGCCTTCAACGCATTTAGTGTTATTGCATTACTGCTTATTACTATATTTACACAAGGTGATGTAGCGCTTTATTCAGTACTTGCGATAGGTTTATTCAATTCTATTATGTTTCCAACAATATTTTCTGTAGCCATTGAAAAGCTAGGATCACTGACAAGCAAAGGCTCTGGTTGGTTATGTTTAGCTATTGTTGGTGGGGCATTAGTTCCATTACTACAAGGTTTTATAGCCGATATGGTAAACATACAGCAAAGCTTTTTTGTACCAATGATATGTTATGTATTTATAGCATGGTACGGCTTAAACGTTGTTCGCTTAGCAAAAAAGTGGAAATAACACTGTAATAATAAGTGACTGAATACGTATTCAGTCGCTTATATTTTATAAAGACAACGGAACGTTCCAATCTTGACCTGTTACCCTCATAATTCTTCTTTAAACTTATTACTTCATTAGAACGCAAGTAGAGCTGGCAATTAGATAAGCATTAACTCTAAAAAGCGTTGAAAATTGTTGCCCTAAATATATTTATTATTGATAAAAGTGATTTTTATCTTTTTTACCGTTTTATATTTACTACTTTATTGTTGTTTTTTATTAAACTTTCAATTTTAAGTCTTAGCCATTAAGACAATTAGCTGTTTTTTGCTAAAACTATAAGGCTGACAATAAAAAATAATAAAAAGGGCGTATATGGTTAATTCTTTAAAATTTACCACTATGGTAATTATTGTAGTTCGCTTTGTTATTATATTACTAGCTGGGTTAGAACACATACTTGTGTCAACTTTTCAATCTGTAGCGCTGTGGTTAATCAATAAGCTAGTTATAGTTATCTTTTCAGTAGAACCTCTTCAAGTTATTTATTTTGAGCAGATTTATAAACTCAAAAAGTCACGATTTTATACCCCATACATAAATAGTCTAAGGTGTAATTAATGCCTAAAAGAAATGGAAACGCGCAAAGCTGGCGCAACCTTATTAACATAGATAATGTATATAGCTCTGATAAGCAACGCCAAGCGTTTTCGCTATTTACAATGATAGCAATTGCGATTGTTGTATTAACTATGTTGGTGGCTTTAAACTACGATGTGTATTCGCCAATCTTAACGGTTTCGTTAGTAGTGGTTAACATTACAATTATTAGTAGCACGCTATATTTTGTAAAAACCGGAAAACTTGAAGTTGTAGCCTTAATAATTATGTTTATCGTTTTTATTATGTGTGTGGCACTTACTTATACTGGCGGCAAAGAAAAAACCGCGCTCTATTGGCTTATGTTTTATCCCGTTGTAAGTTTTGCATCTTTAGGTGTTAAACATGGAACATGGCTTGGCTCATGTTTACTACTTTGTTGTACATTTATTTTATATGGTCCAGAGTTTGGCCAAGTTAGTTACCCAGAGGTAGAAAAATCACGTTTTTTAGCTGCTTTTACCTTAGGGCGTGTTGATCTTTGATGGTTGAATTTGCAGCAGTGTGTTTGGTTTTTAGGCAAGGCAGAGCCTATGAAGTGTGGTACTCCCCATAAATAGGCGATAACGCAGCATAAATGCCAAACATGCGC
>NZ_PNCW01000087.1:0-704 GCF_005886985.1 Pseudoalteromonas sp. S3178
TGGTGTTCGACCGCAACATACCTTTCCTTGATGAGTCCGATCATTGTTGTAGTAATCCATCCATTCGTCCAGATCTTTTTGTAGTTCTTCCATTGAATCGTACAACTTTTTGCGGAATGTGATTTGATAAAACTCGTTCAAAATCGTCTTATGGAAACGCTCACAGATACCATTTGTTTGCGGGGACATTGCTTTCGTTTTTGTATGATCGATGTCGTTAATTGCCAAATATAGCTGATAATCATGATGCTCAACTCGCCCACAATACTCAGTTCCTCGGTCAGTTAATATTCGAAGCATAGGCAACTTATGAGCTTCGAAATAAGGCAATACTTTATCATTGAGCATGTCAGCCGCTGTAATTGGCGTTTTCGTTGTGTAGAGCTTCGCAAAGGCGACTTTGCTGTAGGTATCTACAAAGGTTTGTTGATAGATACGACCAACACCTTTAAGGTTACCAACATAAAATGTATCTTGTGAGCCAAGATAACCGGGATGCGCTGTTTCAATTTCACCACAGGCTTCATCGTCATGTTTTTTCTTTTCTAGCGCAGCAACTTGAGCGTCAGATAAAATAATACCTTCACTAGCGACTTTGTTTTCCAATGCTTTCAATCGTTTTTTGAAGTTTTCTAAATCGTGACGCAACCAGATTGAACGAACACCACTACCTGAGACAAATATGCCTAACTTACGAAGCTCAT
>NZ_PNCW01000088.1:0-34763 GCF_005886985.1 Pseudoalteromonas sp. S3178
CAACAAAGAGTTAATCGTCCCTAGAAAGAACCCAAAGGGCAGCGCATGTTTGGTCTTTATGCTGCGTTATCGCCTATTTATGGGGAATAACCACACTACATAGGCTCCGCCTAGCCTAAAAACCAAACATACTGCTGCAAAATCAATCACGAAAGGTCAACACGCCCTAGCACATGTTAGTCGGGTATTCCATTCAAATAAAACACCATAAATACGACTCATGATGAGTTCAGGTATTATTGGTTATTTAAATATCAAGGATAGAAAAGTGAAAGTACTAAAGTGGATTGCAATTGGAGTAGTCGTTTTATTAGTTATAGGTTTACTAATACCCGAAAAAATGACGATTCCAGTAAAAGGCGCTACAAGCAAAGATTGGAACCATAGCACGTTTTGGTATGGCCTTGGGGCAGATCGGGGGTACACAAAGGCATTGATATTTTTGGCACAAAAAATACCCCCGTTGTTGCCTCAACAAACGGTATTGTTATATTTGCAGGTGAGCTAACCCGAGGTGGTAAGGTGGTTGCGGTACTTGGGCCTAAATGGCGCGTGCATTATTTTGCACATTTAAATGACTACAATGTAAGTGCAGGGGATGTAGTTAGCATAAACAGTCAAATTGGCTTACTGGGCGATACCGGTAATGCTGCAGGAAAACAACCCCATGTGCATTATTCTATATTATCGCTTTTACCTATGCCGTGGCTTTTTACAACGCAAAGCCAAGGTTGGAAAAAGATGTTTTTTTTAAGCCCGCATGAAAAGCTAACAGCTAAGTAACTACGCTATTTTGAGGTAAGCTATTAATAGTTAAAGGTTAACCACATACAGCGATTAACTGTAACTAAGCTTTTTAATAAGTAAATTACAGGCCTTTTATCGCGGGTATTAGACTAAAGTCTATAGGTTAGATTTATTCACTTATTAGGTTTGTTTTTATCGTTTGTCGGGAAGGGTGGATTTATCTAAAGTTAAGTTGTCGGCAACAAGTACGACTAACTAAACAGGAAGATAATCATGAAACGTACACTTTTAAAAACCATCGCTCTTGGCTCATTCTTAACTTGCTCAGCTGCTGCAATGGCTGATCAAAGTGATTACAAATTAATGGTTATTGAAGATTCAATAACAGCAGCCCCAGAATTTGAACAGCCATTTAATAGCTGTGCACTTAATGTTGAATCAAAAAAATACGATGAAGCTGAAGCGGTATGTACAAAAGCCATTGCTTTACTTAAGCAAAGCCGTGGCCCACGTTTAAAAGTACGTGAACTTACATCGTTTGCATTAAGCAACCGTGGTGTTGCACGCTTAAAAGCAAATAAAGATACTGCTGGTATTTCTGATTTATACGAAGCAGTACAAATTTCTAAAAACTCACTTGTATCTCATAATTTAACTCGCGCTAAAGAAGAGCTTTCTTTGTAAGCGAAAGTTAGTAAAGCCCCAGTTAGCTAGCTAACTGGGGCTTTTTGCATTATGAGAGAAAATACTTCAGATTCTTTTAAATTGCCTATTTAGCAGTAATCCCCACCCAAAATGTTAATTAATTGTTTTTCCATCTCTAGCCGTACTCACGACCTATTTGTAACCTATTGAATAATAATGTTTTAAATCAAACATTAATATAGTGAGTTTCGCATCATTCTTGAAAATATATCCAATCGCAATTTTGAGTGACGATTATATCTAAAATCGGGATTTTTAAATTTTAAGCTATTGTAAATTAAACCTTTATTATCCACATAGAGCTTTATATTTATGTCTTTTTTATTTAAAGTAATAACAATATTGCTGATTCAGCTAGCATTAATGTTTATTTGATGTGCTCACGATTAAGTTGAGCAAGTTGTTTTTGCGCGTTAGTTACTATTTCTAATTAAAAAAACTATTTAAGTAACAGCGCTTTTTAGGGAGCTACGCAATTTTTGCGTAGGTAAAAGGATTTAAAAATGAAATTCAAATTCAATTGCGTAGTTGCGTCTTTTATTGCTGCAACTATTAGCCTTTCTGTTACCGCCGAAGATATAGAACTTTACGTAAACCACAACGTAGAAACTGATGAAAAGCCTCGAGTTTTAATTGTATTCGATACATCTGGGAGTATGTGGAGTAAGCTTCCTAATAATGGGCCAAGAAAAATTGATGCCGCTAAAGATGCAATGACCGACTTGGTTAATAATAATGAGTCTATTGATTTTGGTCTTATGCGCTTTCAAAGTAACTATGGCGGTTATGTTATGGCTGAGATTGGTTCTTCAAGAGCTACGGTTAAAAATCAGATAAAGAGCTTACCTGCTAGTGGCAGTACACCAGTTACTGAAACATTATGGGAAGCTTATTTGTACTTAACTGGCCAACAAGTTTTATATGGGTATGAAGAATATTCAGGAGATGAAGATTTTTTAAGTAAAACTGTTACTTATGAAAAAAACCATTATAACAAAAAGAAAAAAGTAACCACTCTTACATATATTTCTCCATTCGGAACTGATTTAGACAGCGATGAACGCTGTGATAATTCTATTAACCTTATTTTAATGACGGATGGCGATCCTCAAAGTGACACTGAAAGTAATAATGATATATACCATCTTTATAAATCTAAATTTGGTTCAAACCCAAGTACAACAAGTGGAAGTTATTTAGCTGCTCTAGCACAAATAATTCACGGAACAAGTGACGTAGAAGTTGATCTGTACGATAGCACACCTGAAATTGCGGATACTGGTAGAGTCTTTACCATAGGTTTTGGCAGTGGAATGAGTACTAATGGTAAAAAGCTACTTGAAAAAACAGCTCAAGTCGGTGGCGGAGAATATTTACATGCCAATACTTCTGCAGAGCTTTCAGAAAAATTAAATAGCACCATTTCTAAAATAAGAGAAGTAAACGATACCTTCTCCTCCCCAACTGTAGCGAGTAATAATGTTGATCAAACTCGTAGCCGCGAAGCTATATACTTTACAATGTTTTACCCTGAAACCGGTGCTCGCTGGGGTGGAAACTTAAAAAAATTGGCTATGTCGGGCTCTACTATTGTTGATTCTGATGGTAATGAAGCAATAGGTGATGATGGCTTAATTAAAGAAGACGCTCGAACGTTTTGGCTGCCTAGTAATAAATCAGCGGACGGTAATTTAGTAGCACAAGGTGGGGTAAACTCTTTTCTTTCTACCTTAGATGGGCAAGGTCGTAAATTATATATAGATTCAGGCGGTAGAATTGTCGATTTTACCTTCGATAAAGTAAAAGAAATTTTAAATATTGTTTCAGAAACCTTAGGCGGTTTAATACCAGGCACAGATATTTCAATTTCGCTTAACGATATTAATTGGGCAAGAGGCATAGACGTTGACGATGAGGATTCAGATGGATCATATGTTGATCAGCGCTCTGATATTTTTGGAGATCCGCTTCACTCCAAGCCTGTTTCTATAGATTACGGTAATGGTGATATACGTATCCTCGTAGGAACTAATGCCGGCTTTTTACATATGTTTAATGACAAAGGCGATAGCGTTGAAGAAGAGTGGGCTTTTACACCAGCTGAGTTATTAAAAAATATACCAGCGCTTCGCTCAAACCAAGCTAACTCTAAAGTGTACGGTATGGATGGCCCAATTAGTGTGTACTTTAATAACCAAAGCCTAAATAGCAAAGGCTTAAATGATGGTGTTGTTGATGCATCACAAGGTGATGAAGTTTGGGCGTTTGCCGGAATGCGCCGTGGCGGTAATAATTACTACGCACTTGATATCAGCACTCCAGATAAGCCAAAACAATTATGGAATAAACCCATTGTTGGAGGCTCTGAAGATTTTAAATACTTAGCTCAAACATGGTCTAAACCACAAATAGCGTACATAAAAGCGTTTGGAGATGAACCGCTATTGGTATTTGGCGCAGGCTACGATACAAATAAAGATGAAGCAATCAGAAGCGAAGACGAAACAGGACTAGGCATTTATATTGTTAAAGCGAGAACCGGTGAGAAGGTTTGGGCATTAACGCCTGAAGATAATAACTTTCAAGGAAAGCACAGTATTGCAGCTGATATTGCAACGCTTGACTCTGATTACGATGGCTATATAGACCGCTTATATGCAACAGATACTGGCGGTAATGTATGGCGTGTAGATATGCCAGGATCAGATAAAAATGACATTTCTTATTTTAAATTAGCAGAACTTGGGAGCTCATTAGCTTCACAAGACAGGCGCTTTTTTTACAAGCCACTCGTTGCACGTACTATGTTTAGTAAAGCGAGTAAAACTACAAACGAAAATGGCGTTGAAATAACAACACGATTAGATACGCCATACGATGCAATTGTTATTGGTAGTGGCAACCGCTCAAACCCGCTTGCAACTAACGAGCAAGATCATTTGTACATGATTCGTGATGAGCATACTGTTACACAAACATTTAGCTCAGAAGATAAACCTACCGCTATTGTTCCAAGCGATTTAATGCTTATGAATGATGACCCGTTTGGAAATGCATTAGATAACGTTGATGACTTTGTGGAGCTAGAGGTTGACCTAGCCGGCTTTAAAGGTTGGCGTTATGAACTTAGTAATGGCGAAAAATCGCTAGCAGCGGCAACGGTAGTTGGTGGTGTTGCCTATTTTACCTCTTTTACACCTGCACTTGAGTCAAATAAAAACCAGTGTTCGTTAACGGGTGGCGGTGGGGCTATGTATGCATTTCACTTGCACTATGGTACTAAGGTTTACGACCAACTTAAATTTACTACCAGTTACGATGTCCCAGATACTGCTCAATTGTATTTTGGTGAAGGTGATTCATGTATAGACGCTAATAATAATGGATTATGTGATGTTCCAACACCTGATGATGGTACCCCAGACGACGATGGCCCAGATGGTGGCTACGTGTACGAAGAAACAATCCCAGTGAGTCAGGTTAGTCAGTTTTATTTAATTGGCCCTAGCCTAACAGGCGAGGGGGCGGTAAATCCAATAAAGCCTGTTGAAATTACAGGCCCAGGTTTAACGGTTGTCGATGGCAAAGTTAAGTTAGTTAATGATAGCGATACTTTAGGTTTTGGTTTTAAAACTCAGCAAACTTATATTTATAAACGCGAAGAGTATGAATCAGGAGATCAATAATAAGCTTCCTTAATTTGTAAATTAGTAAAGTCCAATATAAAAAGTTAGGCTTTGTTATTTTTATTATAACGCTTTAAATTATTTAACTAGCATTAGGAAATAAACACTGTTAAAACCTATTATCGTTAGTATAAAATACATACAACTCAAGAGTGGCTACATAGCTTATTTAAGGCCAGTCATATTAAAATTATAAAAGTCTGGCTTATAAAATGAATATCTCTAAAAAGCTTTTGCTCATCGTTGTATTAACGTGTTTAGAAGTAAGTATTACTGTTTTTTCGGCATTTGAAATAGCCAAGGGAGCGCAGTTTCATCAGCTCAATTTTCTTCATTTAAAGTATATAAATCAGCTAGACAAAGCGGTTGATAAAATACTGCCAAACACTCAAATTAACTTAGCCGCAATAGAGGCGAATATATTAGCGATTCGTCAACAACCTATGAACTGTTTAAACGCAGCGAATGCATTAAATAAATTAGTAATGGATATTATTAATACACGTCATGCACTTACGCTTTGTAAGCAAGACGTGCAAAGGGCAAATACAACCTTACAATCTGTGTATGATTACAAAAATAATAAAATTAATCGGACCGAATTTTTGTTTATTCTTAACCACGCTTTAGATGAATTTAATAATAACTCAGAGCAATTTGAAGAGCCAATTACAAAAACTGTATCGTTTATATTTGTTACTTTTATTCCTTTAGTCATTGTTATTTCACTCTTTAATGTTATTTACATTAGTTATTTATCGCGAACTATTTCAAGCTCTATTCGAAATTTAACTACGTTATTGTCTAGTAAATCTAATAAAACAGACTTAGAAGATAACTTTTCAAAGAGCACACCCGATGAACTAAAAGAGCTAATAAGTGCTGCTAAAAAAAGAATTGAAAACGATTTACTTAATATCGAAAGCAGTAAAGAGTTAAAAGCCATTGTAAGTAGTCAAACCGATTCATTACAGTTAGCAAACGATGAGCTGGCTCAGTTTGCTTATAGAGCGTCGCATGACTTAAAGGCGCCATTATCTGCGGTTAAATCTTTATCACGTTTTATAGTTAAAGATATAGAAAACAACGACACAACCGAAGCCATCAATAATGCAAAAACTATAACAAAGCAAATGGAAAAATTAGAGTCGTTAGTCGTTGATATTTTACAACTTGCTAAAGCCGATATTGGTAATGAAGAAACGTCACCGATTAACTTTGAACAGCTTATTGTTGATGTAAAAGAGCGTTTATATTGGTTGATGCAAGATATTCCTTGCCAGCTTGAAACATGCATAAATCTAGAGGTAGAAATAACCTCAGATAAAGTACGCTTTACGCAAATAATTGAGAATTTAGTCTCTAATGGCTTAAAGTATTACGATAAAAATAAGCCATCACCTTTAGTAAAATTAGACATTAGTAACAACGAAAATAGCATTATTATTGTTGTTTCTGATAATGGAATTGGTATTCCTAAACCCTTCCAGGCGCAAGTGTATGACATGTTTAAGCGCTTTAACCCAGAGTTATGCAGTGGGTCTGGTTTAGGTTTATCGATTGTTAAAAAGCATGTTGAATATTTTAAAGGTGAAATTACGTTTCAAAGTTCTGAGCAAGGCACTATATTTAAAATAATTATAGCATTGGATAAATTATAATGACAAAAATCAAACCACCAGTTCTTATTATTGATGACGATGAAGTAGATAGGTATATTCTTAAACGCTTAATAAAAGAGGCACAATTAGAACTCAGAATTTTTGAAAAAACAGATGGCCAAGAGGCCCTCGATTTTTTAGAAGACTATGATGCCAACAAAAAAAAATACCCTGATGAATTCCCACCCATAATTATATTTTTAGATATTAATATGCCTAGGGTAAATGGTATACAGTTTTTAAATGCATTTGCACAGTTGCGCGTTAAAATAGACATTAGTACATGCGTTATTATGATGTTTAGTACGTCAGAGCGTGAAGAAGATAAAGCTAATATAATGGCGCATGAGTTTGTAAAAGACTATTTGGTAAAAGGTGCATTTACTTCTCAGCAGTTAAAAGAGAAAGTGTTAGAGGTAATAAATTCTCGATAAGTTGTATTAGTTACGAAAAGAACTGTTTTCTTAGGGCTAATCGTAACTTTTTTAGCAATAACTATTATTGGCTAAGGCAACAATCAATAAGCAATTGTTCAATGTTTTCAGCAGGTATGGCTTTTGAAAATAAAAAGCCCTGCATAAAGTTTATGTTTAACTCTTTACATAAAAAATGCTGCGATTGTGTTTCTATGCCTTCGGCAATAATTTCAAAGTCGAGCGCTTTTAACATCAGTGATAACCCTTCAATAATTTTAATGCTTTTTTCACTTTCGGCAACTTGCATGCTTTTATCGAGCTTTACTATATTTATTGGGTACGTTGTTAAATGAGAAATTGAAGAGTAACCCATACCAAAGTCGTCTAATGCTATTTTAAAGCCTTCCACAGATAGGCTGTTGAGTACATCAGCTATTTTTAAGTTGTCTTCAATTAATGCCGTTTCTGTCACTTCTAAAGTAATATTATGTGTATTAATTTGATACTTATTTACTTCAGCTAATAATTTTTCTACAAAGCGCTCACTTTGTAGCTGCACCGGCGAAATATTAATTGCCATACTTAGTGTGTCAGAGTATTTATTTTGCCACTGGGCAAGTTGTTTTAATGCTGTTGATATTACCCAATTTCCAAGTTCGTTTATAAATCTCGACTCTTCTGCAATGGGTATAAATTCATCCGGGTTATAAAATGGAGTAACATCAGGCCACCTTATAAGTGCTTCAACACCGCATATTTTATGAGTTTTTACACAATATACTGGTTGGTAAAATAATCTAAATGCGTCGTTTTTTAAGTGATTTTTAATATTGTTTTGAATTTCCACTCGGCGGCTAAATTCATATTGATATTGTTCTTTGTAAAAACTGTTTTTGCCCTTGCCACTTTGTTTTGAGCGATACATCGCTATATCTGCACATTTTAATAAATCATGCGAGTGTGTTGCATCGGTAGGGTAAATGGCACTGCCAATACTTACACCACAGCTAATAGTCGTGTTATCGATAACGAATGGCTCAGCGGTATGGTTTAATATTCTAGTGGCTACTTTACCTATTTGACTTAATTGGCTTATACCGCCAATTATTACTGCAAACTCATCACCACCTAGTCTTGCAAAGCCTTCGTCTCTTCGTAGGCAATTATTAATTCTTGATACGAGTTGCTTTAAAATCTCATCTCCAACATTGTGGCCAAGGGTGTCGTTAATATTTTTAAAGTTATCTATATCAATCACAAGCAGCGCTACGCTATTTTTACTACGTATATTACTGGCGATAGTTGATTTGAGGATTTCTTCAAAATGGTAGCGGTTAGAAAGCCCTGTTAATTGATCCCGTTCGGCCATTCGCTTAACTGCAAGGTAGCTTTCTAACATGCGTTGTTCTGATTCAAAGCGTTTTTTAGCAAATAATATCGCTTTATTTAAGCTTGCACTGGTTATATCACTTTTAGGCAGAAAATCCTGAGCGCCTGCTTCTATACACTTTAACGCTAGTGATGGGTTTTCAGATGTGCTGATCATTATTATGGCAGTATTACCAAGGTTTGGTTTTGCCCGCATTTCTCGCAGTAATTCTATGCCGTCTTCTTTGGGCATAGAATAATCAAGCAAAATCACATCAAAATGCATATCATCAATGGCATATAACCCTTCAGATACTGATTCTACTTCGGTAATACTATGAAGTTGCATACCGTCCGTCATCAGCATTTTTCTAATTAATTTACGATCTACTATATCGTCGTCAACTATCAGTATATACATGTTCTTCCTTAGAGTCGGGAGTCGTACTATGGCTAGTAACTATTACTACTGTGTATATGGTTTTGCTTGTTTTTAGGCCAAAATATAGTAAATGTAGTGCCTGATTTTCCGTCGGAGCTAACCTCTACCTTGCCGCCAAAATTAGTTACGTGTTTTTTTACAACAGAAAGGCCAATGCCAGTGCCTTCTATTTCATCGCGTGAGCGTAATGTTTGAAACAACTCAAATATAAGTGAAAAGTATTTGGGGTCTATACCTGGGCCGTTATCACTTACCTCAATAATGTAGTGATGCACTGATTGCTTTAAGCTTATATTAACTTCACCGTGCTCTTTATTATTGTGTTTTATAGCATTGCTAATCAAGTTAAGAATAACCGTTTTAAAAGGCACCGCAGGAATATTAATTAATGTGTTATTTGTATCGACTGTGACGATTATTGATTTAGGAATATCTAAAAGCTGCGCTACATCTTCAAAAACAGATTCAAGAGATATACTCGTTAACGTTACATCGCACTGATCAATTCTTGCGTATTTTAATAAATCTTCCAGCAGTGTTTGCATACGATTGGCACGGCTAATAACGAGTTGGAAGTTTTCAGCATGCTCCTGAGGGAGTAAATCTTTACAATCATCAGAGATCCATTCAAGCAGTCGCTTAATGGCATTTAAAGGTGCTTTTAAATCATGTGATGCAATGCTTGTAAATTCATCGAGATCTTTATTGGCTTTAGTTAATTTATTAATTAAGCCTTCTATTTCACTTAAGTCTCTACAAACACACATGATATAAGATGCGCCGGTACTGTCTTCAAAACGTTTTTTTGTTGTTTCTACAGTAATATATTGGCCATTGGGTGCATGTAGTTTTTCAATGATTTTACTTTGCCCAGTTTCGAATGCAATTTTGTCTTGTGCTAAAAATACTTCTGCATCTGCTTCATCAAAGGACTCTATGGTAGTGAAGCCTATAACCTTATCTTTTAAATGTGCGGGGTATATATTTAAAAAGGCGTCATTGGCATACACTATTTTAAACTCTTCATCTTTTACAAAAATAAAATCACGGTTTAGCTTAGAAATAGTGGCTTGTAGCTCGTTTATTTTTTCTTGTTCTATTATTTTTTTACGGTTTTTTAAGTGATTTACTATATTTTTTTGCAAAATCTCAAGCGTAGTTATCTCTTTTGGCGACAGTGGTTGATCATTTGTTTTATCAAAAATAAGCCAACCAAATTGAAGCTTACTAGATAAAACAATAGGAGCTGTTACTCGCCAACTATGGCTGTGAGCACTGTGTGAATTTTGCTGGGGGATCTCAATTAACCTGCATTCATTACTAGTGTTAAGTGCAAGCTTAGTGTCGCTTACGTTTAAACTTTCACCATAGTGCGCTAACTTAATTTTATGCTCAGGGTAATTGGCGACGATTGCACAGGATTTAGCATCAAGCAAGTTCACAGCAAGCTCGCATACGCTATCTAGATTTGTTTGAATATTATTTTCAAGTAAAACGTGCCACAACTTGTAGGGATTTACTGATGGGGAGCCTATGTAAGATTCAACAGTTGGCATTAAAAGTCCTTTTAATTTTGGCCTAAATTTAGTTTACAGTGAATTAACCTCAGAGTAGCAGATTATTGCAGATATGTGTGTGATTTTTAAAGCGGATATTTGCGTTTTAAATAGCAATAATAAATAAATCAGATAAAGAAGTGTGTTTGTTAAGCATTTTTATAACACCCCCTTAGTTATGAGCTAACTAAGGGGGGTGTTAAAGCTTACCCTGCAACAGGCGTTTTTCCGGCATGTATGTTAGTAATACTTTTAATAAACATATAAATACAGGTGCTAATTAGGCAGCCTGCTAAGTAAAACACAATACCATTTGGCGCATCAGACAAGTGTGCGCTCAGCATTGGGCCAAATACCGAACCTATACTGTAGCTTAAAAGCATAATTTCGGTTGCCGACACTATTTTTGCCATAGGTAGGCTATCGCAGGCAAGCGTAATAGCAATTGGGTATAGTGCAAAGCTGCAGGCGCCTAATATTAAATAGCTTACTATTAATCCGGCCAAGGTATTTGCTTGTAAAATGCCTATTGCACCTGCTGCGCCCACTAAACAAAACATACCCATCAGTAAGCTTTTTTCCAGGCGAGTAGATAAGTAGCTAACCAGCGGTTGTACTAACATTCCACCTAAAATTATTACAGCCATTAGCGTGCCAGTGTACTGCGCCTGCTCTGCTTGAGATGCAATATAAACAGGCATTAAGCCATAAATAGGCCCAAGTAATAAGCCTGAGGCTAAACAGCCGAGCATAGCCGGGTGGCTTAGGTTTTTAATCTCTTTTAAATGTAGTTTTTGTAGTTGTTGTTTTTCTGGTTGGCCTTTAGTAATTAACAAAGGCGCCAAAATAGCAAAGCACAATAACGCAGCCACAAATAAGTAGGGTGTAGCACCTTGTGTACCTAGTGGTCCAATAGCGAGTTGCCCAACAGCGCTGCCACCATATAACGAGGTCATATATAGGCCTAGGCGTTTAGCCCTTGATTTTGCTGTATTTGTCATAAGTAGCCACGATTCAACTACAACAAACACACCAGCAACGGCAATACCTGCAATAAATCGAGCAATTAGCCAACTAATAGCGTTCGGTAATGCTAGCTGGGCTAACACACTCAGTATTAATAAGCTTAAAAACAATATAAACGCAAAGCGATGGCCTACTTTAACCACAATACGTTCTATTGTGGTTGCGCCAATAAGTAATCCCAAATAAAAAATACTAGCAAGCCATGGAGCTAGGTTTTCATCTAATTTAAATGCAGATAACGAAAGCGGAATTAAACTCATTAAAAAGCCAGATGCTATGGCAAAAAAAGACAAGCCAATAACGGGTGCTAGTGGGTTGTTAGTTGCATTGTAGGCGGCAGGTTCAGCCATTTTTTTTAGACTCGGTGAGTTAAATAACCCCAGTTTTAAATTATAAGGAGTTACTTTAGTAATAAAATTTGCGCGAATTTAGAGCTAATTGATAGATAAGTAAAGTAATTTTTGGCGTTAAATATACAAATTAATTCTTAAGTGAAATTTTAGATCTGGAATACTTTTTTTGTAGTATTTTTACGTGGTTATTGTTTTATATTTGTTAGCGATAATGGTTAAAACCCAAACTAGAATTGGGGCTTAATAATGATGAGAATAAAATAATAAGGCAGAGCTTTAGCGCTAGCTAATATCGGGAGTTGAATCTCGTAAAATTAGCTTAGGCTCAAATACCTGATTAACCGTTATGCCGCTTTTTTTATAAATATCTTTAAGCACTAAATTTGCAGCAGCACGGCCCATTTCGGGTACTGGGTTATCTATTGTGGTAAGCGTAGGGTAAAGGTAGTTGGTAAAAATAACGTTATCAAAACCAATTATTGCTAAATCTTTAGGTAAATTAAAGCCATGCTCGCGGGCATATTTCATTGCACCCGATGCCATTTCATCATTGGCGCACACAAGAGCCGTAATTTGCGCTTTATGTTGAATAAAATGACGTAGTCCATCGCTGCCACCGGTTTCTTTAAAGTCGCCTACATAATACAAGCTTTCGTCAAAGGTGAGATTATATTCTGCAAGCGCCTTTTTGTGACCTTTTAAACGATCTGAGGCATCTTCTTTAAATTGTGGGCCGGCAATATAAGCAATACGTTTATGCCCTTTATTGATCATGGCTTTTGTTGCAAGGTAGCCACCCATAACATTATCGAGACTAATGCAGTTTTGCTCTATTTCTTTAACGTAGCGACTCATTAAATAAATAGGGGTTTTACCTTTACTGAGCTCAATTAAATACTCGTTAGATACCGCTTCTACGTGAGCAATAATGGCGTCGCAATTACGGCTAATTAAAAATTCAAAACCGTTTTTTTCTTTTTTTTCATCACTGTGGCCGGGCGTAATAATTACGTGTTTACCAGCGATACGTAATTGCTCTTCAATGGCCGACATCATTTGTCCAAAAAACGGGCCGTCTAACTCAGACACTAAAATGCCTACACTGTTAGTGCGGCTTGATGCTAAAGAGCGTGCAATAGAACTTGGCTGATAGCCGAGCTCTTTCATCGCCTCTAATACCTTTTTTTTCGTTTTTTTACTTACGTAGTCGTTGTCGTTAAGCACCCTAGATACAGTTGATAAAGACACACCTGCCATTTCTGATACTTGATAAATAGTCGCCATTTATATCCTAGCTTGTACGCATTTGTTTTAAATAAAAATTTATAAAACATAAGTTGTGATTAAAAGTTAATTTACACATTACTGCGCCTAATTGCTAAATCTTCTGTTATTTTTTGGGTCATTGTAGGTGTAAGCGGATAAATAAGCATCAACGCGGCGCCTAAAAAAGCAAAAGCAGCTGGGATCCAGCTCATTAGTAACTGCATAGCGGGTAGGGCTTGGTTAATTGTAAGCTCATCCATACCGTTATATCCATAGCCTGCAAGGACCACTAATACGAGTGCCCCAGCAAAACCACCACCCGTTTTTTGCACAAAGGTACCTGCTGAATAAATAAGCCCGGTAGCACGTCGTTTATTTTTCCACTCAGAGTAGTCGGCAGAATCTCCTAGCATGCTAAAAAACAAAGTAGGCATCATGGCTGCAAAAAATTCAGCCGCGCAGCCAAAGGTAAATACAGCGACAATATTATTGCTAGGCACCCAATAAAATGCAGTGGTTAATAAGCCGCTTAGCAACAACGATGCAATAAATAAATTGCGTTTGCCCATCATTTCAGCCAGCTTGCCTGTAGCAAGTGCACCAAATATAGATACTATTAATAAGGCAATAAAATATTGCCCTGCCATTAGTTCATCAGCAACGTGGTACTTAAAATAATAAGCAATAACACCGTATTTTATGCCGTTAAACATCATGGTTAAAAAGCCTATACCCAATAAAACTAACCACGGTTTATTTGTTAGTAAATCGACCATATCGCGCTGCGAACCGGTTAGGTTTTGTTTGTTTTTATTAAGTAGTTTTTTTATAACAACAGTCATTGCCGCCATAACTAAAGCAAAAAATAACCCGCTGTATAAATCGCGATAATAAAAAAACAGTGTTGTTGATAACAAAGGTAATATTATAAATGGCAGGTTTTTAGTTAAATCAAACAGTTCTGATTTTAAACACCCTTGCTCTGAAGCTGGCGCGATTACGCGCTCTTTAGTGCTTACAAAGGTAATAACCATAAGCGCAATAAGTAAACTTGCGAACAAATACATAGTGAGCTGATAGCCCTTGGCGTTATCACCGCCTCCAAAATAAGCGACTAAATCGGGTAAAAAACCCATCACTAATAACCCGCCTGTAAACGCGCCTGCAAATCTGAATCCTGATAGCTTAGTACGCTGGGTGTCATCGGGGGTCATTACGCCCATAAGTGCAGAGTAGGGTACGTTACTGACTGTATAAGCAAGTGTTAAACCAATATAAGTAACGTAGGCATAAATAAGTTTATTGGTTTCGCTAAAGTTAGGTGTGGTAAAGCACAGCACCATAAACAAACCTAAAAAGGGTGCGGAGTAGAGTATCCACGGCCTAAATTTTCCAAAGCGCGACTGTGTTCTATCGGCAATCATGCCCATAATTATATCGGTTACACCATCAGATAATCTAACCACTAAAAACAGCATGGCGGCTGCTGCAGCCGATATGCCAAAGGTGTCAGTATAAAATACCGCTAAATAGGCCAATGCGCCGCGCCATACTAAATTAGCACCCGCGTCACCCATGGCATAACCGACTTTTTCGTATAAAGGGAGTTTGTTCACAGTGTGTGTTCTTATTGTTATGAGCCGCTAATTTAGCGGCTAGTTATTAATTTTTTATACGCTTTACCGCTGGCTTTAACGGTGCGAGTTTGGGTATCGTAATCTACATGTACTATACCAAAACGTTTTAAATACCCTTCTGCCCATTCAAAGTTATCCATTAGGCTCCACGCAAAGTAACCATCTACTTTAACGCCTTGTACCGTTGCATTATGTAGAGCATTTAAGTGTTCGTGGTAATAGTCAATACGATCGTTGTCTTTCACCTCACCGTCTTTAAATTCGTCAGCCATGGCTGCGCCATTTTCGGTAATATAAATAGGCGGTAGGGTGTATTTTTCGTTTAACGATACAAGTAATTCTGTAAGGGCTTTAGGGTAAATTTCCCAGCCAATATCGGTCATTGGGGCTTTGTGTGGTAGCTCATGATAAAAGTCTGTTTCGCTTGCTTGATAATGCATACGGGTATAAAAATTCACGCCTAAATAATCAAGTGGCTGTGCAATAATGTCCATATCGCCTTGTAAAATATCAGGGCGCTGGGCTTTAGGTAATTGGTTAATAATATCAGGGTATTGACCTTGCATTACTGGCTGCATATACCATTGGTTTATGTAGTCATCAGCAAATGCAGTGGCGCTTAAATCTTCTTCGCATTGGGTAACTGGGTAGCAAGGCGTAAAGTTAAGCACAATACCGTTGAGTGAATTAGGGCTATTTTTAGCAAGCACTTGCATCGCTAATCCGTGGGCAAGTAGTAAATGATGGGCAGCTTTTCGCCCGTATTCTCGCCCAACAATACCGGGTGCATGTACGCCAATTTCGTAGCCTAAATAAGAGCTACAAAATGGCTCGTTTAGTGTTGCGTAAGAATGTACTCGTTCACCAAAGGCTTGGGTAATTAAATCTGTGTAATGTGCAAATTCGTAAGCCGTGTTTCGGTTAAGCCAGCCGCCTTCGTCTTCAATATGTTGTGGTAAATCCCAGTGATACAAAGTAACAAATGCTTTAATATTACGACGTTTTAGCTCATCTAAAATATCGGTGTAAAACTTAACGCCTTTAGGGTTTAAATGGCCTGTTTTGGTCATTACACGCGGCCAAGATATAGAAAGCCTGTAGGCGTCTACACCTAGCGACTCAATTAAATCTATATCGTCTTGCCAACGAGTGTAATGTTCACAGGCTACATCACCATTTGAATTATCAGCAATTTTACCTTCTTTACTACAAAAGGTATCCCAAATGCAGGGGAGGCGATCTGATGCGCCACCCTCAATTTGAAAAGACGCTGTGGCCACCCCATAAGTAAAGTGTTTGGCTAAAAGTGGTGAGCCACTAGGTAAAGATAATTGTTTCATTAAGCGAAAACCCCTGCTTTATTTTTAGTAAATTTGCTTTTATAAAGTTAAAGTTGGAAGCGCTTCCATAATTAATTTGATTAATCGCTAGGTATAGTATTTAATAACTTTCAGGAAGCGCTTCCATATTTAGGTTAGTGGCTATTGTTAAACAGGTCAATAGTTATATTTAAATAAGCAAATTACATTATAAAAACACACCCAGACAACACAGGGCCATAACAATGAGAAAAAGCTTAAACACAAAAGCATTAAAAATACTTCCCCTTTTGGTGGGAGGAATATGCGTTTTAACAGCCTGTAATAAACAGCAAACACAAGTTAGTAACAATCATATTAACGCCTCGGAGCATGAGCAGGGCGATATAACACTTTGGCCAACACTTAAAAACAAAGTACAAAAAAACGCAGAGATTGAAAATACAATTGCCGATTATTTAGAGTCGATGACGCTTGAGCAAAAAGTAGCGCAAATGATCCAACCAGAAATTCGCGATATAACCGTTGAAGATATGCGCAAATATGGGTTTGGATCTTATTTAAATGGTGGAGGCTCGTTTCCTGATGCTAATAAGCATGCTACTCCTGCTGATTGGATAGCGCTTGCAGAGAATATGTATCAAGCATCGGTTGATGATACGTTTGATGGCAGTAAAATCCCTACCATGTGGGGCACCGATGCCGTACATGGACATAATAACGTCATTGGTGCGACGTTATTTCCACATAATATTGGTTTGGGCGCTGCTAATAACCCTGCGCTTATAGAGCAAATTGCAGCGGCAACAGCGGTAGAAGTAATGGCTACAGGCATTGATTGGGTATTTGCACCTACCGTAGCTGTAGTGCGCGATGATCGCTGGGGCAGAACCTACGAAGGCTATTCAGAGGACCCTGCAATTGTTCGCGAGTATTCAGCCGCTATTGTAAATGGCTTACAAGGTAGAGCCGATGGCGACTTTTTAAGTGATAAACGTGTAATTAGCACTGTTAAGCACTTTTTAGGTGACGGCGGTACAGTGGATGGCGACGATCAAGGTAATAATATTGATGCCGAAAAAGATTTGTACAACATACATGCGCAAGGTTATATAGGTGGCTTAACGGCAGGAAGCCAGTCTGTTATGGCGTCGTTTAATAGCTGGCATGGCAAAAAAAATCATGGCAATAAATACCTACTTACTGATGTACTCAAAACCAAAATGGGTTTTGATGGCTTTGTAGTGGGAGATTGGAACGGCCACGGGCAAGTTGCTGGCTGTACTAACGAAAGCTGCCCACAAGCGGTCAATGCCGGGCTTGATATTTTTATGGTGCCTACAGGTGCTTGGAAACCACTTTATAACAATACAATAGCGCAAGTAAAAGCGGGTACTATTCCTATGGCTAGAATAGATGATGCCGTCGCGCGTGTTTTACGTGTTAAATTACGCGCAGGTTTATTTGAAAAACCAAGCCCTGCCAAGCGTAAATTCTCAGGTAAATTAGCGCTAATTGGTGCGCCAGCACATCGTGATATTGCCCGCCAAGCGGTGCAAGAGTCTTTAGTACTGCTTAAAAACAATAACCATATATTACCGATTAACCCATCAAGCAATATACTTATAGCAGGCGATGCGGCCAATAATATTGGTAAACAATCGGGCGGTTGGAGCATTACCTGGCAAGGCACCAACAATAAAAATGAAGACTTTCCTGGAGCCACCTCTATATATGCCGGATTAAAAGCGCAAATAGATACAGCAGGTGGTAACGCTATTTTAAGCCCAAATGGCACGTTTGATACTAAACCCGATGTAGCCATTGTTGTATTTGGCGAAGAGCCATACGCAGAAGGGCATGGCGATAAAGATAACCTTGAATTTGAGCGAGGTAATAAGCGCTCACTTAAAATTTTAAAAGCGTTAAAACAGCAAAATATACCGGTTGTATCTGTGTTTATATCGGGCAGACCAATGTGGGTTAATAGCGAGCTAAATGCATCTGATGCGTTTGTAGCTGCATGGCTTCCTGGCACTGAAGGCCAAGGTGTTGCTGATGTTTTACTAGCGGATGTAAATGGGCAAGTACAACATGACTTTAAAGGTAAGTTATCGTTCTCTTGGCCTAAATCGCCACTACAAACGGCTGTAAATAAGGGCGATGAACATTATACACCGCTACTACCTTATGGATTTGGGTTAACCTATAAAGATAAAAGTACCCTTGCCAATAACCTAAATGAAGACTCAGGTGTTGATATAAGCAACCTTGCGCCGCTGTCTATATTTAATGGCAGCTTTAAAACGCCGTGGCGTTTGTTTTTATACTCTAATAACAAGCAGCATCAAGTGGCTAGCAACAGTGTAAAGCTTGGCGGCATTACTTATCGTACTGAAGATAAAACCATTCAAGAAGATGCGATGGTGTTTAATTTTATAGGCTCTAGCGCAAGCTATATCGAAATTAACAGTAACTTTACTGAAGACAAAGTAGCTTTCATTGAGGCCAATTCAGCGCTTAGTTTTAGCTATAAAATAAATACAATGCCAACAGAGCAAGTACAACTAGGTATGAAATGCGAGCAAGGCTGTGGTGGCGAGCTTAATATAACCAATGAGCTTAAAAATTCAGCCTTAAATACATGGCAAACCATGAGTATAGATTTAACCTGCTTTGCTAAAAAGGGCGTTGATTTTGCCAGAGTAACCAGCCCGTTTATTATTAAAACGGCAGGAGAGTTTAGCGTTTCAGTTGCAGATATTAGCTTTAAACCACAAAGCGCTAATAGCGCCGGGGTTAAGTGTGAGTAATAGCGTGTTTATAAGTTAAGTTTATTGTGTGTTGTCTCAAAGCCCTAAGGGCGTGTTGATCTTTGTGGATTGAAATTTGTTCAATCTAGGGGCAATTTAACCTGGTGCAGGGTTTTTAACCTAGTGGGCTCGGTAGCTGTTCCTACGTTACCCTACTCCCTTACATCCATGTAGTTAATAATCCCTAAAAAGAACCCTTTAGACAGCGCATGTTTGATATTTATACTGTCATATCGCCTATTTATGAGGAGTAACCTCACTACATAGGCTCAGCCTTGCCTAAAACAAAATAGGCTGCTTAAAGTTCAACCATTAAAAACAACACGCCCTGATACAATTAATATAAATTAATTTTAGTATAGAAGGTAATTACCATAACGCGATAAATAATAAGCAGTTAAAAACTAAATTAGCTATTTAGCCTTTCATATAAACCAGATGCTCTGGATACACTTTTATTCATTGCTAGTTGCAGCACTTTTTTATCTGCCACCAGCTCAAACTTATTTTTAGCACGTGTTATGCCGGTATACACTAATTGCCTGTTTATACCCATACGCGCTTGCTTAAGTGCAGGCAGCACCATTGCTGTATAGCTAAATTCAGAGCCTTGAGACTTATGTATAGTCATTACATATACTTTGTCGTGAGCGGGTAAGCGCGCGGGTGAAAATGCACGTTCATTACCTTGCTCATCTATAAATATTGCTTTGAGTTGATTACTTTCATCGTGCATTAAAATACCAATATCACCATTAAAAAGTTTAAGCTGGTAATCGTTTTGGCTCACCATAATAGGCATACCACTATAATGACGCTGATTAGGGCTAACAGTTATTAAACCTTGCTGTTGTAGGGCTCTTTCAATACGCAAATTTAAACTATTTACACCGTAATCGCCTTCGCGCACTGCAGCAAGTAATTGGTAATTAGCAAATGCACTGTGTATTTGTGCAACGCTTGCACCTTGAGCAATAAGATCTAAGTAATTTTTATAATGCCCCGCAGCACTTTTTACGAGCTTTTCGATGGGTTTTGCTACAAAGTCGTAATCTAAAATCACATCGTTAAAGCGCCCTTCAATACTTTCTTGCTCAACGTAATTTAAAATACCGGTGTTATTGGTGTTTACCGCAAGTGCTAGTTGACCAATGCCACTTTGTGCATCAAATCGATAACTGTGCTGTAAAAATGCAATACAGTCAGCAAGTTTAAATTCGCTATGTGTTTGAGTCGCTAATTTATTATTTCCATTAAAACATAACTGATTTAGCTCATCGCACCGCGCTTTTGAGTAATTAGGCGTTTGTCCAAGCTCTAACCCTTGGCATAAATCACTCATTACACTGCCGGTATCAACTGAGGCTAGTTGATCTTTATCGCCTAGTAATATTAAGCGTGCATGCGCAGGCAGTGCCTCTATTAATTTGGCCATTAGCGATAAATCGACCATGCTCGCTTCGTCAATAATTAATACATCTAAATGCAGTGGATTAGCTTTATTATGCCTAAATTTATTAGTAAACGGTTTTACGCCTAATAAACGATGAATAGTTTGAGCACTTTGAGGTATCAGCGTTTTAATATCGTCTGGAATCGTTGTAAGCTTATTTTTAGCCCCTAAAATAGACTCACTTAAACGTGCTGCCGCCTTACCTGTTGGTGCCACCAGCTTAATGCTTAGCGGTGCAGTTTTATAAAGTGACTGTAAAATAGCGAGTAACTTAGTCACCGTAGTGGTTTTACCGGTGCCAGGCCCTCCGGTGATCACACTAAACCCTTTGGTTGCAGCAATAGCACACGCTACTTTTTGCCAATCAATTTCAATTGTTGGGTTTGTGGGAAAATAAGTATTTAAAAGCGCAGCTAACACCTCGTTATTTATATTGAGCTTTCGCTCGCTCATACTTAATAGCCTTGTGGCTAATGTTTGCTCATAACCTGCTAGGCGCGCAAAATAAAGGCGCTCATTAAACAATTGCAGTGGTTTACTCTCGCCTACGCTTTGATGATTTTGTAAGTAGTTATACGCGGTTTGAGCATTAAAGCCCTCTTCAAAGGGAGTTAATGTGTCGGGTATATTTCCTTCAAGTTTATTAAAATCACTTTGGCGCAAATTAAACGGGTTACTCCAATCAACATCGTTTAATGTTAAGCAGCTATGCTGACTTTGCTGCGATAAACACAGTAATAAAATAATATAAAATAATTCATTATCCGATTGTTCAAACTCATTACCGCATAGCAATTGTGCAAGCTTTATATCAACCATACGAACACGGTTTTGCGCTGTTAAATATTCAAGTAACGAAACAGTACTCACATTATTGGCTAACTGTGGCTGTGGTATTAGCTCTGCCTGCTTATGTGTAAACGGCTCGTCGATGTGTGCCTCGTCAATATCATCAAATAAGCCCGGTTGCTGGTTTAAATCGCTCATAGCATAGCTCCTTGGCTAAACAAACCATCTAAAATAGTTACTTGCTCTTGTGTTAATTTTTTAAAATACACGCCTTGTCCTGCAGGCATCCCGCGTAAAAAGGTGTAATAAACGCCACCTAAGTGGGTATCTATTGAGTAATCACTAATGCGTTGTTTTAACAACCGGTGCAAAGCAACGGTATATATTAAATACTGTAAATGATACTGATGGCTACTCATAGCTTGCTCTAGTAAGTCACTCTTATAATCAGCAGGAGTATTACCTAAGTAATTAGACTTATAATCTAAAATGTAATACTTACCTTGATAGCAAAAAATTAAATCTATAAAACCTTTTAAGAGCCCTTTTACATGAGAAAATTCGAGTTTGCTCTGAGTAAAGCCAAAATGTTTAATGAGGATTTCGTTTAATTTAGGTGCACTTAAACTGCTCAGAGGTAAATTAAATTCCATTTCTACAAGGCAATCACTTGGCGCTAATTTACTCAAGCTTAAATCATTACTGCTGTTAGCATTTAATGGGCATTGCAACGAATCGAGTATCCACTGCTCAGTTACATCTTGCCAGCTCTCGCTAATGTGGTACTTTTCAAGCGCACGCTTTACAACCTCGTCTAGGTTTTGCTCTTTATTTGTAGGGTGCTCAAGTGGGCTTGTAAAATCAATTTGCTCAAATATTTCGTGCAAACAACTACCCGGCTTTGCACCTTTAGGAAAACTGTAAGGAGAAGGTAGCTCGTCTTCTTGTGCTGCAAACTCATCCTTTTCATGATCTTCATCACTACGCCCAGGCTCTATATGGTCGGTGTGCTTTTTAAAGCTCAGCGCACTAAAGCTGGTGGCTCGCCAGTCACGCTCGATAGTTGCCGTTACACTATTAATGCTAAGCGCTTGGGGTGAGTTTTCACTTTGTGCAAAACGTAATGTGCCCTGCTCTAGCAAAGTTTGTGAAGTAAATTGCTGATAACTCATCGCTTTATTAGCATCGCAAAATTCACTTAAATGTGTACGCCATACTTGGCTGCTTGAAAGCTCAAGTCCTGAAAATAAAACATGCCCAAGTGCACTACTTTGAATAGCCAAACGGCTGCTCTGCCCTTGCCCTATGTTATAAACGCCTAGCGAGCAAAAATGTACAGCGCGGGTAAGCGCTACGTATAATAGCCGTAAGTCTTCAGCTAGGCGCTCTTGTTCTGCTTTTTGCAGTGCATCTTCGTTTTTACTTAAATCGTAAACCAATTTACCTTTATCATGATAAAGCGCTTCCTTGGTTTCGCGATAGCCACTAGCAAAAGGCATAAATACCAGCGGGTATTCAAGCCCTTTTGATGCGTGCATTGTTACAATTTTAACTAAGTTAGCATCGCTTTCTAGGCGTACTTGTACGGTTTCACCATCTTGTTGACTTACCTTTTGTGCAAACCAGCGCAATAAACGTAAGGTGCCTTCAAGCTCAATTTGTTTTTGCTGAAGTATTTCACCTAAGTGCCTAAAGTCGGTTAGCCATCGTTCTACGTTATACCCTAAACCTTGCCATTTAGCGCTAAGCTGATTGTGGCTCATTAAGCGCTCAAGCATGGCCATAGCACCTTGCTTGTTCCAAATGTGGCTAAGCTGTGCAAAAAAGTTTAAGTGCTCTTGCCATTTATTTTCATCATCAGCGAGTGCAAATATATCGTTATAACTTAAACAAAATAATGGGCCGGCAAGCACACCACGCAGCAGTGACTCGTCGTACTGACCGTGTAAAGCCGTTAAAAAGTTAAGTAAATGATGGCTAAGCTCTTGGCTAAATACACTCTCTCGCGATAAGTAAACGCTAGAAATTTTGGCATCACCCAGCGCTTTTTTCATTATTTGTGCTTCTACACGGTCGCGTACTAATATACAAATGTCGGCAGCGCTTACGGGCTTATTGCCTATGCACGCTGTGCCTTGTTTTGCTTTTTCAAGCAAGGTAACAATTTTATTAGCAAAGTGAGTGGCTAAATGTGCTTGTCCTACACCTTTGTTAGTTGGTTTGTTTTTTTCGTCTGCGGCTTCATCAACAAATACGTTAAATTCAAAGGCAGTGGCTGGTTTACCATCTACTATAAATGTTTCGTCAGCTTTTTTACCTTTAGCAGCCACGGCGTTAAAGGGTATAGCGTCGTTATAAATAAAGCTATTAGCGTGTTTACCAAATAAACTATTAACGCTATTTACTATATCGGTGCTTGAGCGAAAGTTAGTGCCCAGTGTAAATTGCTGTTCAGTCTGTACAGCTTCTTTTGCACCAATATAGGTAAAAATATCAGCGCCCCTAAAGCCATAAATAGCCTGTTTTGGGTCGCCTATCATGGCAAGCGTAGTATTTTCTTGGCCGTATATTTTACTAAAAATACCGTACTGAATCGGATCGGTATCTTGGAACTCATCTATCATGGCTACAGGGAATAGCTGCGCTATTTTTTGCGCCAGTGCATCGCCTTGCTCACCATTAAGTGCGCTGTGTAAATTGGTGAGTAAATCATCTGGGGTGATTACGCTTTGCTCTTGCTTGCGTTTTACTATGGCGGCTTTAACCCAGCGTGAAGCGTGCTGCACTATCGCTATTTTTAAACCTTGATTTATCGTGTTATTAAGCGCAGCGAGTTCATCAAACTGACTCAGTAATGGGTGTGTAAATAAAGGCTGATTTTTTTTATAATTTGCCGCATCACTTAAATTTTCGCTGCTCCATACCTCGAACGAATACTTGCTTGTGCCAAACTCAAAAAACAAATCATCACTTGCACAAAAGGCTTCAAGCGCAGCCAAGCTACCCTTACGAGCAGGTGTTTTAGAACCACTTAAGCCTGAGCCTTTAATCGCAGCAATAAATTCTTGATCTATTACCGCCCTTTTAAATGCAGGTACTCTATTAATGTATTCATCACGGGCTTGCCATACATCGTCTAAATTTATTTGCGGTGTAATGTGCGCATTAGCTTTATTAAGCACGCTACTTACTTGGCTAAATAACGACTCAGGGGCTGCAAATACATCTAAAATGGCATCGGTGCGTTCTTTATTGAGCGGGTATACAAACGCGCGCCAAAAATCTTTAATGGTTTCGAGCAGTATGTCGCGCTCGTCTAAAATAAACTCAAGGTTAAACGCCACACCCGATTCAAACGCATGCTGTTTTAACATTCGCTGACAAAAACCATGAATGGTAAATATGGCTGCTTCGTCCATCGATTTAGCCGCTGCATCAAGTAAATCAAATGCACGGTGTTTATCATCAACCGCGGCTATTACACCTTCGATTAACTCATCTTTTGGGTCCTGTCCAAGTAGTGCATCGCGCGCAGCAATAATGCGGCTGCGTACCCGGTCTTTAATTTCTTGCGTAGCGGCATCGGTAAATGTCACCACCAATATTTGCTCAACACTGAGTGGCGTATTTAGCTCACCTTCTATTTGCATCCCTAATAAATAGCGCAAATAAAGACCTGTTATAGTATAGGTTTTACCAGTACCGGCGCTGGCTTCTATTAAGCTTTGCCCTATTAGCGGCATAGTTAGTGGGTTAAGCGCTTGCATGGTCACTCTCCTTTGCGTGTTCAAACAATGGCGCAAGTAACTTATCGCTCCACTTTATAAATTCTTCTTGGCAGTCATTGAGCGATTGCACCGTTAAGCGAATATAAGGGTTTTCGCCCTCGCCGCGCCCAATATATTGTGGGCTAAACTTGCTAGTGGCTTTGCCAATGTCACCGCCGCTTTTTACATACTCGTAGCCACTAACCGGAAAAAACGGTATTGGCTCTTTGCGAAGCGCTTTATATAGCTCAAACCAATCACTTAACAAGGCATCTGCATCGGCTTTGCTAATTGGCGCATAACTAATTTGCTTATCAAGCCCAAGCAGTAAAGTTTCTACATTTTGATCCATACTTTGTGCAGCTAAGTGGTATATAAAGCCTTTAATTAAATCTTTCGCTTTAATGCTGGCGCTTCGATAAAACACTTGTTTTTGCAGATAAATATGATTTAGCCAGCCTTCTATTTTGGTATTTTCTATTTGAAGAGCAACTTCAATGGGCTCACTTTTCCCGCCTTTAATTTGCTCTTTAACTTGCCCTGCAAGTGCATCTACTCGATGCTCCATCCCTTCAAAAATTAAACTACCTACATTAGCTTGTGGCAGCTCTCCGCGCTGTAATATTTGCTCAGTACTCAGTGGTTGCTCGTTAATATTAGCGTCGAGTATTTCATCAAGATAAAAGTAACGCCGAAGTGCATCTAAGCTAAAGGGTTCTTCGTCTTTTGCAACTTCGTTAAATTGCGGCAGGCGTAAACCTAACGTTTGTTGGTAAAAGCTCTCTTGTGCATTGCACACGCTTCTAATAAAGCTGTCTAGATCGAGTATTTCAGGAGGTGTAACGTCAAGTGCACTAACAGGTTGTACCGTAATAGACTCGCTTGGCAGCCAAATAGGGTTATAACTGTGATTATTTAGCGCACTACTTAGCTCATTACTTTTTAAATAATACGCACTATTAAAGGGCTGTAAGTGTTGCTGGTTAATTAAACACGCGGGCAATTGCTTATCGCTTTCATTCGTTAGCGCAAAGCTGCGGCCAATGTATTCTAAAAGCTCACTCACAAGGGTTGATGGCATACGGGGTTGGTTATCAAAACACGAACGGCCTATATAGCTCATATATAAACTATCACGGGCACTGAGTAGCGCTTCTAAAAATAAGTAACGGTCATCTAATTTACGTGAACGGTCACCTTTTTGCTTTTTAGAGTACGGCACTAAATCAAAGCCAATAGGTTGTACGTTACGCGGGTAATCAGCGTCGTTTAAACCTAGCATACACACCACTTTAAACGGTACTGCGCGCATAGGCATTAAGGTACAAAAGTTTACCTGGCCGACTAAAAAACGCTGCCCTACGCCTTTTTCTTGAATGCCTTGTTTGATTAAGTAACTTACAATGCGCTGCGACACAGCTTGGCTGTAATCGCCGTTATCGTGATGTTTTTGTAACTCTTCAAGCACTTTTTGTAGTACTAATAAATCCCAACTATCGTCACTTTCACTTTCGTATATAGCGTTTAATAACTCACTTAAAATAAGCACTTTATTAGTCAGTGTATCGTCAGGTGTTAGTTGCTCTTTAAAGTGTTGCAGCACATTAATAAAATCCACCAGCTTATTAAGTGTATCAAGTGCCATGCCTTCTACTTCATCGGCGCTATAAATACCATTAAACGGACATTGTTCGTCTCGCTGCGCTATGCCAAGCAATAAGCGGTTAAGCCCGTGTTGCCAAGTATTTAAATCGATTGCCGGTAAGTCAAAGCTACTTTTATGCTCAGCATTTATACCCCATTTTACGCCCACTCGCTCAAGCCAGTATTGAATTTGCTCGTACTCGTGCGCTTCAAGGCCAAATTTTTCGGCAATTTGCGTTACTTGCAGTAAATCAAGAATATCCGACACGCCAAAGCGCGAAAACGGTAAGTTAGCTAGGCTAGCAAACGAGCTAAGCACGGGTTTTTCTTGCTCTATGGCTAAATCGGCCAAAGCATACGGGATATATCGGCTGCCTTGTGCGCCACCAAAAACGGCCTCAATATAGGGGCTGTATGTGCCAACATCGGGCATCATTACAATAATGTCTTTGGGGGTAAGCGCCGGGTTTTGATTAAACAAATTAAGTAAGTAGTCGTGCAGACGCTCAACTTCTCTAAGGGGGGTATGGCAATCGCTAAGGGTAATACTGGTATCGTTTGCGCTTATTGGTAGTTTGCCTTCATCATTTATAAACCACTCTTTGTTATCGGTAAGAGATTCCCCCTTAAACGCAAGCTGGTAAATTTCACTTTGAACTTGCCCAAGTAACGTGTCGTCAAATACGTCTATAAAGCCATCTATCCATCGGGCATCAAGTTGTACTAGTTGCTCAAAGTAATCACGCCCTAACTTACCCCACGACGATAAAAGCGGGTTACCTATAAAGTAGTATTCTTCGTCAGGGTTAGTTTGTTTTTTTTGCTGAGCTTCTATAAGCGGCATTTTGGCGTATTTTGCTGCTATTTTTGCAGCGGTTTTTTCATCTATTATATCGCCCCAATAATGCTCACTAGGGTTAAAAAAGAATAAAAACACGTCTGTTTTTTTACTCAGCGCTTCAAATACTTCAAGCTGAGAACTGGCAATCGCCGATATACCAAATAAGCTAATACGCTTAGGTAATAAGCTATTATCCATAGTCTCAAGTGCTGCAAGTAACTGCCCTTGCATATTAGCGCGGTGAAATTGGCTTTGCCCAAGCTCTTTGCTTAGTTTTACAATGCGTCGCCATAAGTCGCTCTGCCAAGGCGCAATGTTTACATCTACATCATCAAGTTCATCTTTGCCGCTATCCCAGGTGGCAATCCAATGTGGGCGGTACATTAAATATTGGTCGTACACATCAGCAATTTTTTCGCACAGCGCAAACGTTTTTTGCCCGTCTATATCGCCCTCTAAATAGGTTTTTAGCGGCAAATAAAGTGGCTCATCAATACAGTTAGGTAGTATTGCAAATAATTTCCAAGCAAGGTTAGGCTTATTAAACGCAGACTCTTTGGGTACGTTTGGCAGTAATTGTTGATACAACTGCCAAATAAAACTCGATGGCAGCGGAAAATCAACCTGCGCTGCGATCCCCAAATGTTCACTTAAACCAATTTTTAACCACTGTGACATACCCGGCGATTGCACCAGCACCACTTCTTTATCGAAAGGGCTTTGCAATGGGCTTACTTTTAACAGCTTATGAAACTGCGCTTGCAGCGCTTCCATACGGTTTGATTGGATAATATTGAGCATACGCGACTTACCTTACTTGAGATAAAACCAGTGTAAGATATTTTCAATTATAGGGGTAGCGCAATCAGTAAATTGGCACTAATAAATCAGCGAGTTAGCAATGAGTTTAAACGCATAGTATTAGTTTTAAACACTATGCGTTTGTAATTTGTGTAGTGCTTTTATTTATAAGGACTAATGCTTGATAAGCTAAATGCGCTTTGCATTATTACTTTGCCATCTAACCCTTTAAGTTTAAGTGAAATAGCAGGGTCGGCTTGTTGCCAGTCTATGCTTAAATCGCCGTAATTTACACTATGGGTAAAATTACCCACCCGGTGTTTATTTGGGCTTACGTCTTTCCATTTTTCAGTTAAGCCTGAGCTGGTCATTTCTATTAATGGGTAATCAAGATTTTGCTGATACTTTGATATTTCACCCCAGTGCGTATCGCCACTGATGATAACGACGCCATTTACTTTATGCTTTTTAATTAGCGCAAATAAACGGTTGCGATCATCTGGAAAGTTAGCCCACGACTCCCACCCTGTAAAATCAGGTAGTAACTGTAAGCTTGAGGCAATTAGCTTGATAGCCGCTGGCTTTTTTAGCTCTTGCTCAAGCCATTGCCACTGCGCCTCGCCAAGCATTGATGCGCCTTTAACCTCTGTTGGACTATATGGGCCTTGGTTATTAAGTTTGCGCTTTGTGTAATATTCAAGCTCGCTTACAGAGTTAAGCGCATCACGGTTCCAGCGTAAGTCAGGCATAATAACATGTACCGTTTGCTTGCCTTCGCCATACATGTAAGAGGTATAAATACCATCAGCGCGTGTCCGGCGCTCAGAATTAGCGGGCTCTTCCCAAAAATTAAGCATGATTTGGCGAGATTGCTCTTTATGCGGGTATTCTTTACCTGCGTCGTTTTGACCAAAATCATGATCGTCCCACATAGCAATTATGGGCATTTGTTCTTTAAGCGCTTTAAAACCAGGCTTTGCGCCTAATTTTTGATATTTATTGGCAAGCACTGCCATGTCGTTGGTGTCGCCGTAAATGTTGTCACCCAAAAATATAAATAAATCACCCTGTTCTTTATTAATGGTATTAAATATTGGAATGTCTTTATCTTGATGCCCACACGAGCCAAATAAAATTTTAGACGGTGCAGCCATACTATTAGCGCTAAACGCAAAACTTAGGGCAACTGCAGTGCATAAAATAGGTTTTAATAAGTACTTCATTTTAAAATCTCATTGCAGCCATACATTAGCTTTAACCTATGGCTATTAATAAAAAAGCCCATCAATGATGGGCTTAAAACCGTATTACTGGTTTAAAAAGTAGCAGTTAACGTAACCGCTGCTGTACGTGGCGCACCAATAAAGTAAGTAGTGCCATTGCCCGTACCGCCCGCTAAGTAGCTTTTATCAGTGATGTTATAAACCACAAAAGCAATATCTAGCGCTTTAAATGGCCCTGCATTTACATCAGCTGAGTAACCGGCATTTAAATCAACCACAGTGTAGCCATCAACCTCTCCTCGCTCACCCGTGTATTTAGCCGATAGCCCAAAACGAAAATCGCCGCTGTAATAGTCTGTTGAGAGCACAAATAAATCATCAACTGAGTCTATTACTTTTTCACCAGCTTCAAACCCTGGTGCATCGCCTTTGTACTCTGAGTCATTATTCGTGTACGAGCTGTATACGCTCCACTGCGCGTTAAGCATATAACTTGCCGCTAGCTCTAAACCTTTTGATTCGATACCGCCTACATTTAAGTAAGAGCCATTTGTACCTATGGTGTAATCAATACCACCAGTATCGCTACCCGGTGCTATAAAAGTTATGCGGTTATCAAATTCTATTGAGTACGCTGTTGCCGTGAGTTTTAGCGCGTCGTTTTGATAGCGTACACCTAGGTCAATGTTTTCAGCGGTTTCTGGCTCAATCGCTGATAAATCAGAGCTATCGCGCTCAAGTACACCGTCTTTTATGGCTGCAAAGTTTTCACTGTAACTGGCAAATAACTCGGTTGAATTATTCAATTGATACAAAATACCGCCACTAAATAACACGTCAGAGTCGCTATTAACTTTAGCTGTTGTGGCATTTTGGTAATGGTCGTACTTTTCAATATCTACAAGGTACTTTTTAACACCTAAGTTAAGCGTAAAATCGCCAAGCGCCATTGAATCTTGCGCGTACCATTTTAGCGTGTCGGTCTCAAACGTGTTTTTATACTGCGTCCAATATGGTGTGCTATCAAAATGGTGGTAAATGCTGGCATTTATCACTTTGTGCCAATCGCGTGATTCATCACGGTCGCTTTGCTCATACCAAAAACCGGCTTCTATATCGTGCATGCCAAAAGTAGCTTGGTAGTTAGCTGTTACACCTAGGCGGTCTTTTTTATAATGTGTATGGCGGTACGACATAACAGGCGTTGCGGTATCATCGTAACACGCAGGGTTTAAACCAGGGCCCGACTCCCACGGCCAACTTAAGCTTGCCGTACAGCCTTCATTTGGCGCAAGTGCATTGCCATCGCTATCTACAAAACCATACGAGAGCGCGTTAGTGCCGCCCTTAGTGGTTGGGTTGCCGTTTTGATCTACTGGAGTCGTTAAATAAGGTGGGATCCAATCGCCTCGGCCCGAGTTATTATGATAATACGGGCTCACGGTAATAAGCGATGTTGGCGAAAGCGCATATTCAAACTTTAAATACGCTAAGGTATTTTCACGAAGTGTACCCCAGCCCTCGGCAAACATTTGGTCGTAATGTGGTACGCCTGTCCAGTTCCACGTTAGCTGATCCCACTCTGGTGTTTGTTCAAATTGCTCAAGGCTTACACTGTTGTAGTTGGTCTCGCTTACATCATCGTAAGATAAACGCCCTGTAATGGTTAAATCTGTAAGCGTTGTTACAAATTTAAGCTCTGCGTGTTGGTTGTCTTTCCCCCCATTACTGCCCGAGCCAATCCAGCGGCTGGTATCAGTTTGCGAGTAACTTACATACGCTTGTGTATTGTCAAAAATAGTGCCGGTTTCGTGCTTAACGTAATAACGGGTCGCATCGTGGCTGCCTGAGGTATAAGCAAATGTAGTGCTTTTATCAAGGCTTGGCGCTTTACTTACAAAGTTAAATGTACCGCCTAGCGCTTCAAGCGAGGCCGATTTAATATCAGAAGTGCCTTGTCCTACTTCTACAGTGGCTAAGTTCTCGGTATCTAAATAACGGTTAGCTTTAGCACCCCCGCCGTAGTTTGAGCCACCATTAGGAATACCATCAACGGTCATCCCTAATTGCTGCTGGTTTGAATCAATACTAAAACCGCGCATAGTAATGGTTGTTGACCAATCGTCACCACCAAATGCATCGCCTTCGTTTATGCTAATACCTGGTAAGTTATCTATTACTGATAATACACTCGAAACCGTACTTTGCTGTTCAAGCATTGCAGGCTCAATCACATTATTTGCGTAACTGGTTGGTTTGGCAGTAACGGTAATTTCTTCTATTTCGTTGTCGTTAGCATAAGCGGCTGATGATACAGCCATGGCAATTGCCATACTCAAAACTGATTTATTTGTTAAAGCGCACATTGTTGTCCCGTTTGGTTTTAATTATCAAAAGTAATTATGAAAGCGGGCACAGTATGGTTTTGAAATATGACAACAAAAATGAAGTTTATTGACAGAGATGTTAAAAAATTGTGGGAGTTTTATGGCTTAATTATGTCGTGGAGATGTCAGCCTAAAACTTAAGTCCTAGGCTGTATTATTTAAAACTAAACTATTTTAAATCAGTTTAGCGAGCATTTCGTCGTTATAAGCAACAAGCTCTTCGTTGTTTGCAACTTTGCTAATGTAGTCTGGGTTAGCAATAAGCGGGCGACCAATGGCGATTAAATCAAACTTAGCATCGTTAATTGCTTCTTTTGCAGTTTCAAAACTATAACTGCCTACGCCAACTAACGTACCTTGGTACCCAGCTCTTAAAAATTCAGACGTTGTTTTGCCTTCTAAAGAGTCAAAACGCGTGCTGTCGTCAAATATACCGCCGTGTAAATACGCTAAATCTCTTTTTTCAAGCTCTGGTAATAGGTAATCAAATACGGCTTTATCGCGGCTATCTTCGCTCATGTTAAAATAAGCGCCTGGAGTTAACCTTAATGCAGTGCGCTCATTACCCACTGCCGCTATAACAGCATCCGTTACTTCTAGGGCAAAACGCGACATATTCTCAGGTGATTGCCCATATTCATCTTCACGTACATTGGCTGCATAATGTAAAAACTGGTCAATTAAGTAACCATTTGCACCGTGAATTTCTACGCCATCAAAGCCTGCTTCCATTGCGTTTTCGGCCGCTTTGGCGAAATCTGCAACCAGCGATTTAATATCGTCAGTTGTTGCAGCTTTTGGCGTAATATAAGTAAGCTCACGCATACGTGGTACTGAGCCTTCCACGCCAATTGCCGAAGGCGCCAATACATCGCCATCAAAAAAGTGAGGATGCGCAACACGGCCAACATGCCAAAGTTGTGCAAACATTTTTCCGCCATTGGCATGCACTGCGTCAGTTACTTTCTTCCAACCTTGAATTTGCTCACTGGTAAATAGCCCCGGTGTATTTGGGTAGCCTTGCGCATCTGGGCGAATAATAGTGGCTTCGCTAATAATTAAACCTGTTTGTGCGCGGCGTGCATAATATTCAACCATGTCTTGAGTAGGCACTAAATTATCATCGGCCATACAACGTGTTAAAGGCGCCATAAGTACACGGTTTTGAAGCTCAAGTGTGTCGTTTAGTTTAAACGGTGAAAGTAAATCAGTAGTCATTCTTTTCAATCCTTATTTAAAGTATGTGTATGAGATGAGGTCTTTTTAAATACATTCAAGAGTAATTTTGAATGATCGCTCAAATTTATGAGAACTTATACTGATCAATACTAAAATTAGATCTGCGAGGGTAAAATTAAATAGTAACTTTTCAACACTCTGTCATATAACTCGATATACTTGTACGCTATACATTAATAATCGATAGCAACTAGAGTGAGCCAATCATGACGAGCGAAAATGCAACCGAACAACAAGCAGTAATTTTAGGCCTTGGGGCAAAAAAACGACTCGCGTTTATGTTCGAAACCGTGCAGCAATACAAGCAAGTATGGATTTTAAATGATGACGATGGCTGCGTTATGCTTACCAACGAAGACGACGATTGCGTACCTGTGTGGCCAACGCGCGAATTTGCCCGGGCATGGGCCACAGGTGAATGGGAAGGCTGTACACCAAAAGCAATCCCAACTGTAGATTGGTTTAGCCGCTGGACACCCGGTCTTGAAGAAGACGACTTACTTATCGCTGTATTCCCAACCGAGGAAGACGACGGCACTATTTTGTTTCCTGATGAATTTGAAAAACAGCTAAAAGCACCAAAGAAAAAGTACTAAGTAACCAGCATAACTTTATTTAGTTTATAAACGCGGCTTTAAAATAGCCGCGTTTTTTATAACTGGTTTCTAAAATTTAAATAAGCCACAGTTATAGCCTTAGCATCTTCTATTTGCGGGTAGTGCCCAAGCTCAATAAACCCTTGTACCCTCGCATTAGGTACTTTCTTTTTATAGTGCTCAAGCATGTGTTTGCCTGAGATTGGGTCTTGCTCACCTGCAATAAACGTAACCGGTATATCGCTATTAATAATGGCCCCAACCCAGCGCTGCTCGTTTTGTTTTCGCTGTGTAATATATTTAATTAGCTTGGGCATAACACGCAAACCATTGTTATATATTAACAGTGCCCAAAGCGTATCAATTACTAAAGGGGCTGGTGGCGTGTTTTTACCAAAAATAGTGGTTAAATTTTTAGCAAAATTTTGTTTGCTCATTAGCTTAGGGACTATCCAACCAAGCTTTGAAAGTAGCAGCTTTTGTATAAATAAGGGTTTATGTACGTGTGGAAATAGCCCGCCATTTAAAAAGCACACACTGTGTATGCGTACTTCACTTTTGGTAGCAACTTGTCTTGCTAATAGCTCTTGCGCTACGGTATCACCATAATCGTGGGCTAGTATGTGTACATTGGTAATATTTAAACGCTTTAAAAATTGCGTGTATAAATCAGCCTGCTCTGTAATTTTATAAGTCGCGTTTATTGGTTTATCCGAAAGCCCAAACCCCAGCATATCAAGTGTTACTAAAAAGTAGTGTTTACTGAGTTCATCCCACATACCTTCCCAGTCCCAGCTAGCACTTGGAAACCCATGAATTAAAAGTAGCGCGGGGTTATTTACATCCCCCGCTGTTTTAGTAAAAATTTGATTGGCATTTATATCAATAAACTGCCCGTTTGTTTGCCACTGCGAAAGCGTATACATAGGCTGCTACCCATTAATTTTTATTATTGTAATGGTTAGTTTTATCACAAGAGCTACACACAGAGGTAGGGTGTTTTGATCTTTGCGGATTGAAATTTGTTC
>NZ_PNCW01000089.1:0-46117 GCF_005886985.1 Pseudoalteromonas sp. S3178
AGCTCAATGAATTCTGAATTTTTGTTTTTGTTGCCAAAAACGAATTGACTGTGCGTTATTATTTTCACTTTTAAAAAAAGTGAAATCAAAACAGCTCAAGGCTGAATCTTTTAATAACATATGGTCACTCAGTTTCAATTGAGACTCTAATTTTTTTGCCTCACTACCGAAGTAGGTTGGCTGTTAGAACTCAATCTGTACGAGTGCCCACACAGATGATTGCTTTATATTGTTAAAGAACGTTTTGAGTCGCTTTAGCGACTCAAGGGATGCGAATAATACACCCTTTATTTTTCGAGTCAACACTTTGTTTTAAACTTTCTTTTTAGAAGATTCAAAACCGAAGTTTTACTTAACTCTCTGAGCCGCTGCTGCCTTGCTATGCGTTGGCGTTTCCCGTCTCAGTGGGGTCGCATTATAGGGAGATTCGAGCGGGGGTCAATGTTTTATTTCAGCTTTTTGACAAATAAATGAATTTAGTATGAAACGCATACAAACAAAGGGCTTCGGAGTGATTTTAGATTAAAAAACGCGCACATTATGTCGCTATTTTACAGCTATTATTTGCGCGTTAGAAAAAGCAGTACACTTAGTAATCGCTATACTGCTTTGTTGGTTTTAATTTGCTGCAATTTGCCATACAGCTATAGAACCTGAGATCTCATTACCTATTATAAGGAGTGGTTTGTTAGTGGCACTTTGCTCAGCCGGTACAAACACCATTCCTTCGGGTGCAAGGTCACCGGTTATATCTGCTCCCTCTATTACACCTCGGTTATAAAAGTAATCTTCAAATTGTACATCGTAAGGATTAGTAATATCGTAAACCATAATCCCACCCATACGCTCAAGACCTATAAAAGCAAAGGTGCGTTCGCCGATGCTACCTATTGTTAGCGCTTCTGGTTCTGCGCCTTTATCATCTGAGCGTGTGTCACCTTCGTTTTCATCTTCATTATTATTAAAGGCTTCGCCATGTACAGATGCAGTTATACGGCCTATATCGTCGCCTGAATCAAACACCACCAGCCCATTACTGTCCCAAATGGTAAACGACCGTGCACCATAGGCATAAAGCGATTCGTACTGGCCATCGTTATTAGCATCACCTTTTACTGTACTTACTTTTAAACGACCAATATCGTTATCGTCGTTATTTAAGTAATCAAAATTAGCAGCAAGGGTTAAATCTTCAACACGGCTTTCATCTATGTATGCAAGGCAACCATCATCTTCATCGTAATCTAGACCTCCTTTTGCTATGCAGTCTGCTTCGTCTGTTGTATCAAAGAAGTATTCACGTGCATCACCTTCATTTGCCGACACTATAAAGTTTGCGCCTTTCCAGCTAAAACTTGAGATAGTATCTGGCTGATACATTCCATATAAGCCAGTGTATGATTTAAAATTAACACCGCCGTCTTTATCTGATGCGTCTATTTGCAAGTTAGACCAACCTTTAAATCCCAACCCTTTTAGTTCAAGAGAGTTATCTTCTAAATTAACGATGGCTAGTGCGTTATTTTCTTGAATTGATATATAGGCATATTTGTTATCTTTAGAAATGCTGACGTACTCAGGTTCTAGGTCCATGGCAACTGTTGTATTTATTTCATTTCCATTAATTGTTCGCCCTGTGGGGTTGGCAAAAACTAGCCCTTTCTCTTCAAGCTCAGTTTGTTGATTGTTATATGCAGTAAAATCAATATTGCTGGCCTTATCGGCAATTACGCCATTTTCAATATTAATAACGCTAATAGAGCCCTCTGGGTCGATACTGTAATCGCCGTTAGGTTCGCCCTCATTAGCAACAACTACTTTTGCCCCACTATGACTAAATGTCACCATGTCTGGTAAAAAGCCGACCATTACATTTTTAATAAACACCGGTGTATCGCCGCTAATATTGTAAAACGCTATTTGACCCGCTTCGCCCACGGTTTTAGCTGCCATTGCAACAGCCAGTAATTGGTTAGTTTCATCTATTGCTATGCTGTTCGCATCCCCTGGGGTGCTATCATTTAAGGTAAGAGTAATTGCTGATGTAAGGTTAGTTGCATTCACTATTCCTTCGTTATCTTGAACGAGTGCGGCAGTATCAAACGTATCGGCGGGTATAATGTTCACTACTGCTTCATCACCAGAGCTATTAATAGCGTAAATCCATTTTTTAGATGCTTGATAAGCGACTATTTCGGCTGCACCTTCGGGGCTTTGGGCATTAAGTACAGCGCGGCCTACTAAACTTATATTTAACGCAGAGTTTGCATTGGTGCCGTTAGTACCATTTTGACCCGCTGTACCTTGCTCTCCCTGAATACCTTGCGTGCCGTCTTGGCCGTCATCTCCATCTAGTGAGCAACCCGTTAATATTGATATGAGTGAAAGTGCTATAAGTGACCTTTTTAACATTGTTATTTTCCTTAGTATTGTATTGGCAAAAATAACAACACACCGGTATGACAAAGTTATGGCATTTTTAATAAAGCTTTTTTAACTTAAAAAACGAGTTTTAATGCTAAAGGGCATACAAGAACAAGACTTACTGTATAACCTAATAATTTAAAAGGCTTGGAATAGCTATTTTTAGCTTTAATCCCTATAAAAGGCCCTAAAATATCAATGCGTGTAACTACTAATGTAATGACCGCGCAAACACACCATGTACCAATAACAACTAAGAGTGGCTCAATAAAATAACCTAGCCTTAAAGGCTGCAAAACAAAACATAGAATTATGAGTACACTTTGATGTAATAGATAAAAAGGGAATACCCAGCTATTTAATGTTTTTAAGTAGCTAGTTTTAAAGTTTAAAAAATGCTGTGCGAGTGCAAGCATGGTTAGCACTCCCAATACTCTTTGAATGTTGTAAAGAGTAGTAAAAACATAGCTAGGTAAATCAAACACGTTTTGATAAGCCATTACTATGTATATACACAGCAGGGCAAAGCTTACACATAGCAGGCAAAAATAGTGATTTAAGCTCGCCCAAAAATAAGCGTACTTAGCTAACAGGTACCCTATCAATAAAAATATAAAGCCGTTAGTTTCACGAATTGCATCTCCTTTTAAATAGTTATTAGTAAGCAGCATTGCTATGACTAATAAGCTTGCAAGTAGGGGTAGGCTTATTTTAACCAACTTGAGCAAAGGCTGAAAAATAGGAAGCTTTACGAATAGTGAAAATAAAAAAACAATAAGCATAAACTGCCATAAAGAACGTAAATACCATAAATGATTTACATCTACGTGCGGCCATACTCCAGATTGGTAATTAGCAAACATTTCATTATTAATATCTAAAAACGCGGAGTAAAACTGCCAATACGATATGTTTATAACGCTTTGTTGCGACATTTCTGCATACAGCTGAAAGGGAACTATTAACCATAAGCCCACCAGCAAAGGGAGTAATATAAAAATAGAGCGATTTAAAATAAAAAAGAAGTTTGATTTAACGCCTCTTACCTTATCAAGCATAAATCGAAGTGCTACCCCAGATATAAACCATATAAGTAGCATTCTCCAAGGAGCAAACATCAACATAAAATACTCTACGTATTGAGATGTATAAGTACTTTTAAAGTGAAAACCCCAATTTTCGCTGTACAGCATACCTATGTGATAAAAAATAAGTACAGCAAACGCAATTACTCTTAGCCAATCAAGAAAGTAATGACGATTATTTAAATGAGTTGTGAGGTGTAATTGTTTATTCATGCTTAAGCCAATGTATGCGTATTGGTACTAGTAAGACTTAAACAACTCGCAAAAACTATTCATAAGTGCTTATATTACAAGCAATAGTGATAAAAGGTGGTATTTAGGGATAAACCCACCACATAAATATAAGCACATATTATGAACCTACAACACTTTCAGCGTTTTCAAGCCCTATATGCCTCTGCATTACTTTGCGCATATATTTTGATAAACAATACAATAAACGCTACAACCCAAATAATGGAGGCAAAAAGAGCAGGAGATGTACCATTTTTAATTTGGGAGCCATTTGTATGGGAGTATTCAAGCGCACTAGGATCATTGCTTATGTTTCCGGCTTTAATTTGGTTTTTGAAAAACACACCTTTTAATTGGCAAAAAGTACCTGCTTCATTGGCTATGTATTTTGGCGCTTCAATTATATTTAGCATGTTACATATTGCTATTATGGTTGGTAGTCGCAAGCTTGTATATTTAGCTTATGGCCGCGCTTATGATTTTGGACTGAGTTGGTATGAATTAATATACGAATACCAAAAGGATGCTATTAGCTTTGTATTTTTTATTACGCTAATAAAAGTATATCAATATGTTGTTCAGCAATTATTAGGGGAGGCATCTTCAATAGAAGAAAGCGAGCAACAAGCAACACCCACTCTAAGCCGTTTGCTCGTAAAAAAGCGTGGCAAAGAATTTATTGTAAAAATAGACGATGTTGATTGGCTTGAATCATCAGGTAACTATGTAAACTTATATATTGGCACGTCTATTTACCCTTTAAGAACAACCCTTACAGCACTAAGTGAGCAATTAGAAGATAAAGGCTTTTGTAGAGTCCACCGCAGTCATGGCGTAAACCTTGATAGAATAGAGTCTATTACACCGCTACCTAGTGGTGATAGTGAAATAAAGCTAACTACAGGTAAAGTACTTAACCTATCTAGACGCTACAAAGAGCAATTTAAGCTAAAACTGAAATAAAAAAGGCTAACTAAGTAGCCTTTCATTATTATTTTTTAACTGGTCGTTTCCAGCCGGTTAAATTACGCTGTTTAGAGCGTGCTATTGCAAGCTGCTCATCTTCAACGGTACTGGTGATCACAGAGCCTGCACCTACAGTTGCTGTTGCACCAATATTTACAGGAGCAACAAGTGATGAATTTGAACCAATAAAGGCGTTATCACCAATAATGGTTTTTGCTTTATTAACCCCATCGTAGTTACAGGTAATAGTGCCCGCACCAATATTCACTTTTTCACCAATTTCAGCATCGCCTAAGTAACTTAAGTGGTTTGCTTTAGAACCTTTGCCTAAGCGGGTTTTTTTCATCTCTACAAAGTTACCAATGTGCGAGTCTTCTTCCATTACCGCACCAGGGCGAAGGCGAGCATATGGCCCAAGCGTACATTTAGCCGCTACGCTTGCATCTTCAATTAGGGTATTCGCTTTTATTACAACGTTATCGCCTATGGTACAGTTTTTAAGTACACAGTTAGGACCAATTTGTACGTTATTACCAAGGGTCACATTACCTTCAAAAATAACGTTTATATCAATTAATACGTCTTCGCCTGTTTTAACATTGCCGCGTACATCGATACGGGCAGGGTCGGCGAGAGTTGCGCCATTTAACATTAGCTCTTCTGCTTGCCATGCTTGGTAGGCACGCTCTAGGCCTGCAAGTTGTACGCGGTTGTTTGCGCCTTCAACTTCCATTGCATGATCTGGCTGCGCTGATGTGATTTCTACACCTTCACTGTGCGCCATAGCAACGATATCTGTAAGGTAGTATTCACCCTGCGCATTATTATTAGATAAGTTGCCTAACCATGTTTTTAAAAGCTTGCCGTTAACCGCCATAATGCCGGTGTTTACTTCGCTAATAAGTAACTGCTCGGCGCTTGCATCTTTTTGCTCAACAATACCAACAAGCTTGCCATTTTCACGCAGCATACGGCCGTAGCCATTTGGGTTAACTAAGTTAACAGTTAATACCGCTAAACCATTTTTAGGTGTTGCAGCTAATAAGCGCTCTAGTGTTGATTGCTTTGTAAGAGGTACATCGCCGTACAACACAAGTACAGTGTCGCCATCATTAATATGTGGGTTAGCTTGAGCTACTGCGTGGCCAGTACCAAGTTGTTCTGCTTGCAATACCCAATTTACGTCGTTATCAGCAAGTTGTTGTTGTAATAGTTCACCGCCGTGTCCGTAAACTAAATTAGTTGTGGTTGCCCCAAGTGCCTTTGCGTTATCTATAACGTGCTGCACCATAGGTTTACCTGCCACTTTATGCAGAACTTTAGGTAGAGCAGAACGCATACGAGTACCTTTACCCGCAGCAAGAATTACTGTTGTTAGAGCCATTAAAACAATTTCCTTTTTCCGTTGTTTTATTGAGTAGTTAATGAAAATAAGCTTACGAGATTACGCATGTCACTCCATGTATACATACTCAGCCATATTATAATAAATAATGACTGAATCTATGATAAACAAACTGTTCATAATAATTACACTTATTGTAACCAGCTTTGCAGGTTGATATAAGTGTTAAGCCAAATAACAGGCACAAAAAAGCCCACATAAAGTGGGCTTTTTAAAACCGGATAGGCTTACTTTTTACGTAATTGCTGAATTACGCGAAGTTGTGCAATAGCTTCCGCTAGTTGCATAGCTGCTTTTTGATAATCAAATTCAGCAGCTGACGCATTAGCCATTTGGCTTTCTGCGTCACGTTTAGCTTGCTCTGCAGCTTGCTCGTCAAGGTCTTCACCACGAACAGCTGTATCAGCAAGTACGGTTACTATGTTCGGTTGAACTTCTAGTGTACCGCCAGCAATGTAGATGAGTTCTTCTTCACCAAACTGCTTAACTAAACGTACCATACCAGGTTTAAGGGCAGTTAGTAGTGGGGCGTGGCCGGCATTAACACCAAGCTCACCTTCACTACCAGATACTTGAATCGATTCAACTAGACCAGAGAACAAACTCTGTTCTGCGCTTACTACGTCAAGATGTACAGTCATAGCTGCCATACTACCCTCCTAATTACATGCTTTTAGCTTTTTCTTGAGCTTCTTCGATAGAGCCAACCATGTAGAACGCTTGCTCTGGAAGGTCATCAAACTCACCGTTTAAGATGCCTTTAAAGCCAGCAATTGTATCTTTTAGTGATACGTATTTACCAGACGCGCCTGTAAACACCTCTGCCACGAAGAATGGCTGAGATAGGAAACGTTGGATTTTACGTGCACGAGATACAAGTTGCTTATCTTCGTCAGAAAGCTCGTCCATACCTAGGATTGCAATGATGTCTTTAAGTTCTTTGTAACGCTGAAGAACTGTTTGAACGCCACGTGCTGTATCGTAGTGCTCTTGACCAATTACTAATGGGTCAAGTTGACGTGAAGATGAATCAAGTGGATCTACCGCTGGGTAAATACCAAGTGATGCGATATCACGTGAAAGTACTACTGTTGCATCTAAGTGAGCAAAGGTCGTTGCTGGAGATGGATCCGTTAAATCATCCGCAGGTACGTATACCGCTTGGATTGATGTAATTGAACCTGTCTTAGTTGAAGCGATACGCTCTTGAAGCACACCCATTTCTTCAGCTAGTGTAGGCTGGTAACCTACCGCTGATGGCATACGACCAAGTAGTGCAGATACTTCTGTACCAGCAAGCGTGTAACGGTAGATGTTATCTACGAAGAAAAGTACATCGCGACCTTCATCACGGAACTTTTCAGCCATAGTAAGACCTGTTAACGCTACGCGTAAACGGTTACCTGGAGGCTCGTTCATCTGACCGTATACAAGCGATACTTTATCAAGTACGTTTGAATCGTTCATCTCATGGTAGAAATCGTTACCCTCACGAGTACGCTCACCAACACCTGCGAATACTGAGTAGCCGCTGTGCTCGATTGCGATGTTACGGATAAGTTCCATCATGTTTACGGTTTTACCTACACCGGCACCACCGAATAAACCAACTTTACCACCTTTAGCAAATGGACATACAAGGTCGATTACCTTGATACCAGTTTCTAAAAGCTCAACTGAACTTGATTGCTCTTCGTATGAAGGCGCTGCACGGTGAATAGACATACGGTCTTCTTCGCCGATTGGGCCAGCTTCATCGATTGGCTCACCAAGTACGTTCATGATACGACCAAGTGTTGCTTTACCAACTGGAACTTGAATCGCTTCACCTGTGTTTGATACTGAAGCACCACGACGTAAACCGTCTGTAGTACCTAGTGCGATAGTACGTACCACACCGCCACCTAGCTGCTGTTGAACTTCTAGAGTCAAACCAGCTAAATCGCCATCTGTTACTTTTAGCGCGTCATATACGGCTGGCACGTTGTCTTGAGAAAACTCAATATCCACAACGGCACCGATAATTTGGACGACCTTACCTAAACTCATGTCTATTCCTCTCGTTAATCTTTGCCTGAAGCATTAAACTGCGGCTGAACCAGAAACAATCTCACTAATTTCTTGTGTGATTGCCGCTTGGCGGGCCTTGTTATAAACAAGCTGTAACTCATCCATAAGGTCGCCGGCATTATCTGTTGCAGCTTTCATTGCAACCATACGGGCAGCCTGTTCAGAGGCAGCGTTCTCAACCACACCTTGGTATACCTGAGACTCTACGAAACGTACTAACAAAGACTCTAAAATAGCCTCTGGATTTGGTTCGTATAAGTAGTCCCATGTGTGGGCAGATACTTCTTTTTCAGCTTTTGGCAAAGGGAGTAACTGATCTATTGTTGGCTCTTGCTTCATGGTATTAACGAAGTTGTTATATACCAGGAATAAACGGTCAATTTTACCTTCAGAGAATGCATCAAGCATTATTTTTACAGGACCAATAACGTCTTGTACTGAAGGTTTATCTCCTAGGCCTGCTTTTTTAGCAAGCACTTGACCACCAAAGCGTTGAAAGAAACCAGCAGCTTTGCTGCCTAAAGTTGCAAACTCTGCGTCTACACCTTTTTCTTTCCATGCTTTAATATCTAATGCAACTTTTTTAAACTCGTTTGAGTTTAAGCCGCCACATAGACCACGGTCAGTAGAGATAACAATATAACCAACTCGCTTTACTTCACGTTCTTCTAAGAACGGGTGAGTAAAATCAAGATTTGCTTGAGCAACACGACCAATCACTTTGCGTAATTTGTCAGCGTATGGACGGCTTGAAGCCACTCGTTCTTGCGCCTTTTTCATTTTAGACGCAGCAACCATTTCCATTGCGCTAGTGATCTTTTGAGTATTTTTAATACTCCCGATCTTGCTTTTAATCTCTTTTCCGCTGGCCATGACTCTCTCTCCGAATCAAGGTGTGCTTTAGTAAACTAAAGCGCACCATTAATAACTAAATTACCAAGTTTGCGTAGACTTGAACTTCTCTAGAAGTTCTTTAAGTTTCGCTTCGATCTCGGCGTTGTAGTTACCAGTTTCATTGATTTGAGCCACAAGCTCTGCGTATGTGCTACTTGCGTAAGAAAGTAAAGCTGCTTCGAAATCCATAATTTTAGGAATTTCGATATCTTTAAGATAGCCTTTCTCAGCTGCAAATAACGACAAAGACATATCAGCAACAGACATTGGTGCGTACTGTTTCTGCTTCATTAGCTCTGTTACACGCTCACCATGCTCAAGTTGAGCACGTGTAGCATCATCAAGGTCAGACGCGAACTGCGAGAACGCAGCTAATTCACGGTACTGAGCTAGGGCTAGACGGATACCGCCACCTAGTTTCTTAACGATTTTAGTTTGTGCAGCACCACCAACACGCGATACCGAGATACCAGCATTTACTGCCGGACGGATACCTGAGTTGAATAAGTCAGTTTCTAAGAAGATCTGACCATCGGTGATAGAGATAACGTTTGTCGGTACGAACGCAGAAACGTCGCCGCCTTGAGTTTCAATGATTGGCAATGCCGTCAATGAACCAGTTTGTCCTTTCACTTCACCATTGGTGAACTTTTCAACGTAATCTGCGTTTACACGCGATGCACGCTCTAAAAGACGAGAGTGAAGGTAGAATACGTCACCTGGGTATGCTTCACGACCTGGTGGACGCTTAAGTAGTAATGAGATTTGACGGTAAGCAACTGCTTGCTTAGATAAATCATCATATACGATTAATGCGTTTTCACCACGGTCACGGAAGTATTCACCCATAGTACAGCCCGAGAACGGTGCTAAGTACTGAAGTGCCGCAGACTCAGAAGCAGATGCTACAACTACGATAGTATTTGCAAGTGCACCGTGCTCTTCTAATTTACGTACTACGTTCGCAATAGTAGATGCTTTTTGGCCAACCGCTACGTACACACACTTAACGCCTGTGTTCTTTTGGTTGATGATTGCATCGATTGCTAGTGCAGTTTTACCTGTTTGGCGGTCACCGATTACAAGCTCACGCTGACCACGACCAACTGGGATCATAGCATCAATAGATTTGTAACCAGTTTGTACTGGCTCATCTACAGATTGACGCTCGATTACACCTGGTGCAATTTTTTCTACAGGTTCAAAACCGTCGTTATCTAAAGCGCCTTTACCGTCGATAGGAGCACCTAGCGTGTTTACAACACGACCAAGTAAACCAGCACCAACAGGAACTTCTAAGATACGACCAGTTGTGTATACTTTTACGCCTTCAGTAAGGTCAGCGTAAGGACCCATTACTACTGCACCAATTGAGTCGCGCTCAAGGTTTAGTGCGATAGCATAACGGTTGCCTGGAAGCTCAATCATTTCACCTTGCATACAGTCAGCAAGACCGTGGATGCGGATGATACCGTCAGTAACAGATACAATTGTACCTTCGTTACGAGCTTCACTTACAACTTCGAACTGCTCAATACGTTGTTTGATCAGATCTGAAATTTCAGTGGAATTAAGTTGCATGCTCTTTTTCCCAATTACGATTGTAGTGTTGTGGCTAAGCGGTTTAATTTACCGCGTATTGAGCCGTCGATTACAGTGTCACCCGCCTTAATAATAAGGCCGCCAACAACTGCAGCGTCTTCACTACAATTCAGCTTAACTTTGCGTGCGAAACGTTTTTCAAGTGTCGCTACCAATGACTCTTGCTGCTGTGCAGCAAGAGGGGTTGCCGAAATCACATCTACATCGATTTCTTTGTCATACTCTGCTTTAAAAGCAGCGAATAACTGAGCAACCTCAGGCAGTGCAATCAAACGTCCATTTTCAGCCATCACCTTCACTAGGTTCTGACCTTGTTCGTTGAGCTGCTCTGCACATATGTTAATAAATAACTCAGCTTGTGCAGTAGCAGTAGGCAATCCAGCTAAAATGGTTGATGCTTGCTCATTGCTGGCAACTTCGCCTGCAAAGAACAACATGTCATTCCAGCTTTCAATTGTGCCTTTTTCAACGGCAAGCTCAAAAGCCGCTTTAGCGTATGGGCGAGCGATAGTAGTCAATTCAGACATGCTCATACCCTCCTAATTACAGCTCAGCGACAAGTTTTTCAACGATGTCACTATGTGCGGCTTGATTGATTTCACGCTCTAAAATTCTCTCTGCGCCAACCACAGCCAGTGTTGCTACTTGCTTACGTAGCTCTTCTGTCACGCGGTTACGCTCTGATTCAATTTCAGAGTGCCCTTGAGCAATAATTTTTTCACGTTCTTCTTGTCCACGAACAGTTTCTTCGTCAACAATTAGCACGGCACGCTTTTTAGCTTGTTCAATGATATCTGCCGCTTGAGCTTTTGCATCTTTAAGCTGTTCTGCAGCTTTTTGTTGCGCAAGTTCTAAGTCTTTTTCGGCTCTATCAGAGGCAGCTAAACCATCTTCAATTTTCTTCTGGCGAGCTTCAATTGCATCATTCAATGGTGGCCATACATATTTCATACAAAATAGTACAAACACCGTAAACGCAATTAATTCACCGATAAGAGTGGCTGTTATATTCACGACCGCTCCTCCTTAAAATAGTAAGCTGTTCAAAAAATTAAATTAAAGTACGAACAGGATTACCATTGCGATACCAACACCGATCATTGCTACCGCATCGATTAGACCAGCTAGGATGAACATCTTAACTTGTAATGAAGGTGCAAGCTCAGGCTGACGCGCACATGCTTCTAGGAATTTACCACCCATGTTACCGAAGCCGATTGCAGTACCGATTGCACCGAAGCCGATAAGTAAAGCAACTGCGATGTACTTAAGACCGATCATTAGTTCCATTTTTTTCTCCAAAGTTTCAATTGTTAAAGTTAAATATAAAAAGTGTATAAATTAGTGATTATCTGAACTTGCCATGCTTAGGTAAACAATGGTTAGCATCATAAATACGAATGCTTGTAACACGATTACTAAGATATGGAATACAGCCCAAACAAAGTGCAACGGAAGTTGCATTAAACCAACTGCGCCGATAAGTATGAAAATCAATTCACCAGCGTATAAGTTACCGAATAAACGCAGTGCTAACGAGAAAGGCTTAGACACTAAAGCGATTGTTTCTAGTAATAAATTACAAGGAATTAAGAAAATCATAGCTACTTTGCTATTAGAGCTAAATGGGTGAAGTGTAAGCTCTTTAATAAAGCCGCCAACCCCTTTAATTTTAATAGAGTAGCCAATCATCAGAATAAACACACCAATAGCTAAAGCTGCGGTTAAGTTAATGTCTGTGGTTGGTACAATTTTCATGTATACATCGTGTGAATCCATGCCGAAGGCTTGTTCACCAACAAGACCAGCAAGTGCAGGCAAGAAGTCAACAGGGATTAAATCCATTAGGTTCATTAAGAACACCCAAACAAAGATTGTTAAGGCTAATGGAGCAATTAATTTGCTTTTACCGTGGTAAGTGTCACGTACGTTGTCGCCAACGAACTCAACAATCATTTCAATAAAACATTGAAATTTACCAGGCACACCTATGTGTGCTTTTTTTGCGGCACTACGGAAAGTCCATAAAAATAATAGACCTAGTCCGATTGACCATGCGAGGGTATCTATATTCCATGTCCAGAAACCACTGTCTGCACACGCTTTATTGAAGGCAAGACCAGAGTCGGTCATACACATCTTAGCGTTTGTTAAGTGATGCTGGATATGGCTTGATATAGTAACTTCTTCTGCAGCCATGTTATATCCCAAAAGTTAATGTTTAAAAAAAACGGGTGCGAACAATCCTGTAAACAACACAAATACGTAAACACAAAAAAACGGCATTAATATTACCGTGGTTGACTTGAGTATCAGTGCGAACAATACGATTGTTAGCATAAATTTTAATCCGTTACCGCGTTTTAACGAGGCATACGCTTGATTTGCTTGGCTTGCACCCATAAATCTGAATGCATAAAGCGCAAATACTAGGTGAGGGAGTATTGCAACGCTGCTTCCAGCTAACGCTGATAAGCTGGCACTTGCTCCCCAACCAATAAAAATAATAACTGCAGCTACTAAAGCCACGATACCCTGTAGACAAATTAATTTAAATGCGGCAAGCCTGTAAGGTCTTGCTAACTTATTAGTCACGTTTAGTTAACCTTTATGGCGTTCTAATTGTTAGGGTGTGAAAACTGGCGAAATTATACTTAATCCTGCCAGTTTTGCAACTTGAGTAGACGCTTTGTAACACAAAATAGCTACAAATGTCTCTTATTGGACATGTAGAAAACTAATGCTGGGTATTGTCTTGGTTGATGCGGTTTAAAATACCGTCGAGCTCATCTAAATTAGTGTAAGAAATGACCAACTTGCCTTTGCCTTTTTTGTTGTAATTTATTTCAACTTTGGCACCTAGGTTTTCAGCAAGCTGTTGTTCTAACTGCTTCACGTCAGGGTCTTTCGCTACCACTTCTTTTGCTGGCGCCGGCTCTAAAATAGAACGTACCAGTTTTTCAGTTTCACGAACCGTGAGTGCTTTTGCAACAGCTAAACGCGCGGCATCTGATTGTGATTCACCTTCTAGGGCTAATAAACAACGTGCGTGGCCCATTTCAATGTCGCCATGTTCTAACAGAATTTTTACATCGCTATTTAAATTATTTAAACGTAGTAAATTAGTTACGGTTGTACGCGATTTACCAACAGCATCAGCTACCTGCTGATGTGTTAGTTCGAATTCATTAAGTAGGCGGTTTAGTGCAACAGCTTCTTCCATTGCGTTTAAATCTTCGCGCTGAATGTTTTCAATAAGCGCAATAGCAACAGCCGCTTCATCTGGCACATCTTTGATAATACAAGGTACACTTTCAAGCTTTGCAATTTGCGCTGCTCGCCAACGACGTTCACCGGCAATTATTTCATAACTATTTTGTGCAACTGGGCGCACAACAATTGGCTGAATAATGCCTTGTGAGCGAATAGAGCTGGCTAATTCTTCAAGTGCCTCTTCAGACATGTCTTTACGAGGTTGATATTTACCCGAGTGTAAAAACTCGATAGGCAATTTTTGTAGTTCGCTGTTATTAACTTCTACTGCTTTTTGTACAGTTTCAGTAACAGTTGATGTGTCTTGATCCTTGCTTACGCTGGGTGCAGGTTTTGACGAACTTAAAAGTGCATCGAGTCCTCGGCCTAAACCTCGTTTTTTAGCAGACATGTTATTTTTTTACCTCAAAGTTAGGCGACAACGGACGCTGTTTTTTCTTTTCTGCGTAACATTTCACCCGCAAGTGCTAAATATGCTTTAGCGCCACTTGATGCTCGGTCATAGTACATAGCTGGTGCACCAAAACTTGGCGCTTCTGCTAATCGAACGTTACGTGGAATTACAGTGCGGTATACTTTATCACCAAAATGTTGTTTTAATTGTTCTGATACGTCATTAGCTAAACGATTACGCGGATCGTACATAGTCCGAAGTATGCCTTCTATTTTTAAGTTAGGGTTAACCAACTTGGCAAGTTGCGTAATGGTGTCCATTAATGCAGTTAAACCTTCTAAAGCATAATACTCGCACTGCATTGGAACTAAAATAGAATCAGCAGCGGCCATAGCGTTAACGGTTAACATATTTAAAGAGGGTGGGCAGTCGATAAAAATAAATTCGTACTGGTCCTGAATTTTTTCAAGTGCATTACGAAGGCGAACTTCGCGTGCAAATAATTCCATTAATTTAACTTCTGCAGCGGTTACATCACCGTTTGCAGCAATCATATGGTATTCGCCAGAGGTTTCTTTAATTATTACCTCTTCAATGGGCTTATCTTCTATGAGTAAATCGTAGATAGTAGGTACGTCGCCGTACTTATCTACGCCACTTCCCATTGTCGCGTTGCCTTGCGGGTCGAGATCAATTAACAGCACTTTACGTTTCGTTGCAGCCATAGATGCAGCGAGATTAACGGCGGTTGTAGTTTTACCCACTCCACCTTTTTGATTTGCTAATGCGATGACTTTTGCCACAGTGTCTCTGATCCCTAGTCTTTAGAAAGAATAATTAAATGTCGTTGTGCATCTAACTTTGGTACTTCCAATGCAATTTTTTGCTCAAACTTAACACCTTTAGGTAGCGACTCTAGCTCTTCACTAGGGAACACACCTTTAAGTGCTATAAATTTACCTGAATGATCAATTAAGTGCGAACACCAGTCAACCATATCTTGTAATGAAGCAAATGCACGACTGAGTACGCCATCTAATTTAACACTTGGCTGATATTCTTCAACTCTTGACTGAACAGGGGTTACGTTATCAAGACCAAGCTCATGTTTAACATGCATTAAAAAGCGAACGCGCTTACCTAGGCTATCGAGTAATACAAATTGTGTATCAGGTAATGCAATAGCTAAAACGATACCTGGTAAACCAGGGCCCGTACCAACATCAATATAATGATGACCGGGTAAATGAGGAGCAACAACTAAGCTATCCATAATATGCTTAACCATCATTTCTTCAGGTAAGCGTACAGAGGTTAAATTATAAGCTTTGTTCCATTTGTTTAATAACTCAACATATTGAACTAGCTGCTGCTGTTGTTTTTCTGTTAGCGCAATATCAGTTTGCGCTAACAATGTAGTTAATTGTTGCTGTAACACAGTGTACCTTTACCGTTACGCAGTTTTGCGTAACAAGCCTTGCTTCTTTAGATACACTAATAATAGCGAAATCGCCGCTGGGGTGATACCAGAAATACGCGAAGCTTGACCAATAGTATCCGGACGAGCATCAGTTAGCTTAGCAACTACTTCGTTTGATAAGCCAGATACTGTTTTATAATCGAACTCTTTTGGTAAGATTGTTTGCTCATGACGAAGCTGCTTATTGATCTCATCTTGCTGACGCGCAATGTATCCAGCATACTTAGTATGAATTTCAACCTGTTCAAGTGCGGCTTTATTTGTGTGCTCAGATCCTAGTCCATCAATAGCAACAAGATCGTTATAACGAATCTCAGGACGACGAAGAAGATCCTCTAAACTCGCTTCACGTGTTAATGGTGTTTTCAGTAAAGCATTTACTTGATCAACAACAGGGTGATCTTTATGGATCCACGTATCTTTCATACGTTGTTTCTCTTTTTCGATCACTTCCATTTTTTCGTTAAATGCCTGCCAACGTTCATCATTAACTAGCCCTAACTCACGGCCTTTTTCTGTTAAGCGAATATCAGCATTGTCTTCTCGCAATAATAAACGGTATTCAGCGCGGCTAGTAAACATACGGTACGGTTCTTTTGTACCAAGCGTTGCTAAGTCGTCAATTAATACGCCAACATAAGCTTCATCTCGACGTGGTGTCCATGCATCTTTGCCTTGAACTTGCAACGCAGCATTCATACCGGCAATTAAACCTTGTGCACCTGCTTCTTCGTAACCAGTAGTACCATTTATTTGACCTGCAAAAAATAACCCGTCAATAAATTTGGTTTCTAATGACTGTTTTAAATCGCGAGGGTCGAAAAAGTCATACTCAATAGCATAACCAGGACGACAAATATGCGCATTTTCAAATCCGCCAATTGATTGCACTATTTCTAGTTGCACATCAAACGGTAAGCTTGTCGAAATACCATTAGGGTATAACTCGTTAGAAGTTAAACCTTCAGGCTCTACAAATATCTGGTGTTTATCTTTATCGGCAAAACGAACTATTTTATCTTCAATTGAAGGGCAGTAGCGAGGACCAATACCTTCAATAACACCTGAGTACATAGGTGAGCGATGTAAGTTTTTACGAATAACATCATGTGTTTTTTCGTTAGTGTAAGTGATGTAACACGGTATCTGTTGTGGGTGATCACTTTGTTTGCCCATAAATGAAAATACAGGGGTAGGCATGTCGCCAGGCTGTTCTTCCATTTTACTAAAATCAACTGTACGGGCATCAATACGTGGAGGTGTACCGGTTTTTAATCGATCAACTCTAAATGGTAGTTCACGCAATCTATTCGCTAATGCAATTGAAGGTGGATCGCCTGCGCGTCCGCCTTTAAAGTTTTCTAAGCCAATATGTATTTGACCACCTAAAAATGTACCTACTGTTAAAACAACACTCGGTGCACTAAAACGTAAACCCATTTGGGTTACAACGCCAACAACACGATTATCTTCAACGATTAGATCATCACATGATTGCTGAAATATTTTTAAGTTTTCTTGGTTTTGTAAAGTGTCTTGGATGGCCGCTTTGTATAATGCGCGATCAGCTTGTGCACGAGTTGCACGAACAGCTGGTCCTTTAGAAGAATTAAGCGTACGAAACTGGATCCCGCCTTTGTCAATAGCTTGCGCCATTGCACCGCCAAGAGCGTCAATTTCTTTAACCAAATGACCTTTGCCAATGCCACCAATTGCAGGGTTACAAGACATTTGACCAAGGGTATCCATATTGTGAGTTAGCAGCAGGGTATTCATCCCCATGCGTGCAGCTGCCAATGCGGCTTCAGTGCCAGCATGTCCACCGCCTACTACGATAACGTCAAACTTTTCGTGAAAAATCATTAATGGGATCCTACTTAAACCAAACCAGTAAACTTCAAAAGGGAGCGTATTCTACCTAGAATTTAGCAGAAGATAAATGATTAAACAGTGCTCAAGATCTAAGTCACTGATCACTTATAATATAAAGGATCTTTTAAAGAGATCTTTTAATACTATTACTACTACTGATCGGGTTTTCTGTTGATAAGGTATATTTCTATATTTAAAACATGGAATTAGATCGGATCTAAAGGTGTTAATATGATCGGATCATCAGGCAAATAAGCTCTGATCAAAATAGGACTTTATACACAGGGGTATATCAAGTCGATCTTATCCAATGGGTAAGCATGCTTGAAATCGCAGTTTGATCAGTGGTTATCCACAAAAGTAACTATATTATTAGTAAATTGTGGGTAACTTTTTTATTGCTTTATTTAGATCATGTTACTTTAATTGTGTTTTTTCAACCCATGAATCAAGCCATTCTAGGGCTGTATCTTCAGGTAATGCTTCATCAAGAATATTTAATTCAAGCCTTGGGGCTATGCAAGTAGCGCCTTTGCTGGCCATTAAGCTATCTATATTACGCCCGGCTAAGTTATAAGTGTCATAACTTGTGTCACCCAAACCAATGACTGAATATTTTACAGCTGATAGATCACTTCGCTGATTTAACTGTTCTATAAAGGGCAAAAGGTTTTCAGGGTAATCACCTGCACCATAAGTAGAAGTACATATAAGCCATATTGTATTGTGTTGATCAATATCAGATAAATTTGGTTGATCGTGTATCTCAGTGCTAATCCCTTGGTTGTTTAATTCATCACAAAGTTGTTCTGCAACATATTCTGCAGATCCCATTTGGCTACCAACGATTATATTTACTAAACTCATATTTTACTGATCACACATTACCAATTTGCCCGCTATGATAGCTTAGTTAGTGTTTCAGTAAAGAGCTTGAGAGTATTTTGTATAACTATTTTTGCTAAGTTTTTAAACTGTTACTTTAGTTGTATTTTAAGTTGTTGAATTTAAATGGTTTAACATATTTACTTCAAATGTAATCTTATGATCAAGTTGTTGATAAGGTTGGGGGAACCTCTGTTTAAGTTAACTTGTTCACTGTTTACTTAATTGCTAAGTTATTGATATTTAAATTAAGTAGATCCACCAGCCAGCATTTTGTGACTCATATATAGCTGTTGATCACAATGTGGATAGTAATCTTGTTGATAACTTAAAAACGCGATCAAAAATAATTTTCAAAAACGATCTATTTAATGAGATCTGCTTTAAAAAGCTAAAATTAATTTTAAAAACAGCTCTTTTTTAAGGATCGTCGTCGCTTTGACTCTTTAGTGAGCTAATTTTTAGTATTGTTTGCCATAAAACTGCTTATTGTGGATAACCTTTTTGAATAATTTTTTATTTTGAACAATTTATGAAGATTTTTTGCTGGTGGATGGGGGATTAAAAGTTAAGTTTAATTCAAAATCGCAGTGGTGATTTTATATTTAAGTAATCGGATCGTATTAAAATATGAAAGGAAAATTGCTTTTTGGTGCTTTTTAATAGCTATTTAAACTCGCTTTTTGATTACTATTTTAGCACTTTAGCGACTTTAGTTATGGCTAATAAGGCTATTTAGAGCGACAGTGCTTAGTATCAATTCAGTCGAACCTACTTATTAAATACTCTTTTTAGCTCCTAAATTCATCATTTTGATAGCTTTTATAGTAGTAATTGAATGAGTTATTTTGGTTCTTTTAAACCAAATTGTCTTAATTAAATGACTTATATTTAGGCATAAAAAAGGGCACTTAAGTGCCCTAAATTAGATTGTATTTGTGACTTATTTACCAATACAAAACGAGCTAAATATTTTGCCAAGTAAGTCGTCTGAGGTAAATTCGCCGGTTATTTCATTTAAGTATTGCTGCGTTAAACGAAGCTCTTCAGCCAATATTTCACCAGCTATGTGCATTTCTAACTGAGTTTTACCTGTGTCTAAATGGTAGGCCGCGTGCTCAAGCGCATCTAAGTGACGACGACGTGCCATAAACCCGCCCTCTGTAGCTCCTTGAAAGCCTATACAGGCTTTTAAATGCTCTCGTACAAGCTCAATGCCGTCTGCATTTTTTGCGCTTAAGCTAATTACAGGGTACTGCTGTTCTTGCTCCATACCTACAACATCGCCCGACAGATCTGCTTTATTTCTTATAACCGTTACACCCATACCTTGTGGTAGTTTAGCCATAAATTCAGGCCATATAGCATGTGGGTCGGTATCGATTGTATCGGTACCATCAAGCATAAATAACACGCGGTCAGCTTGGTTTATTTCATCCCATGCGCGCTCTATACCTATTTGCTCTACGCGGTCTGGGCTCTCACGTAAGCCTGCGGTATCAATAATATGTAGTGGCATGCCATCAATATGAATATGCTCTCGTAGTACGTCGCGAGTAGTACCTGCTATTTCGGTTACTATGGCGGCTTCGCGTCCTGCTAAGGCATTTAATAAACTTGATTTACCCGCGTTAGGGCGCCCAGCAATAACTACGCGCATACCTTCTCGCATAATACTGCCTTGCTTAGCTTGGCTAGTTACTGTGTTTAATTGACTGATTATGGCATCTAAATCACCCGATACTTTGCCATCGGATAAAAAGTCGATTTCTTCATCAGGGAAGTCAATTGCAGCCTCTACATACATTCGTAAATGAATTACTTTTTCTACTAGGGTTTCAATATGTTTAGAAAATTCACCTTGTAGCGATTGTAAGGCACTTTTAGCGGCCTGCTCTGAGGTTGCATTAATTAAATCGCTAATAGCCTCTGCTTGAGTTAAATCAAGCTTATCGTTCATAAATGCGCGCTCAGAAAACTCACCTGGTTTAGCTAAGCGAACGCCTTCAATTTGGCTAATTTCTTTTAATAGCATGTCTAGTACAACAGGGCCGCCATGACCTTGTAGCTCTAGTACATCTTCGCCGGTAAATGAGTTTGGGCCAGCAAAATAAATAGCAATACCCTGATCAAGTTGCTCGCCACTTAGGCTTTTAAACGGAACATAGTCGGCGTATCGAACTTTAGGTATTTTACCAATTACTTTTTCAGCCACGCTTTTGGCAAGACTGCCAGAAACCCTGATTATACCTACGCCACCACGCCCTGGAGCGGTTGCTTGTGCTGCAATTGTATCTTGATTGATCATGCTATTAATTTGCCAACAATGAGTAACTTTATGGCCGTATTGTAACCTATGCATTTATTTGTAGCGAATAGCTGTGGTAAAAAACAGGCAATAAAAAAGGCGACCTAAGTCGCCTTTATATAAGTAATATACCCAAACCATCTTGATGTGGCTTGGGTATAGGCAATTAGCCTCTTACTTTTATTCCTTTCTTTTCCATGCCACGGTAGATGATAAGCATTTGGACAATAGAAATAAGGTTAGACACTAACCAGTAAAGTACTAAACCAGATGGGAACCATAAGAAGAATACAGAGAAGATAACCGGCATAAAGGTCATCATTTTTTGCTGCATTGGATCGGTAACCGTCATTGGTTGTAGTTTTTGCGTCACAAACATACTTGCACCAAATAATATTGGTAATACGTAGTATGGGTCTTGTGCTGAAAGGTCAGTCAACCAAAGTACAAACTCTGCATGGCGAAGTTCTGTAGACTCTAAGAATACGTAAAATAGCGCTAAGAAAATTGGCATTTGTAACAAAATAGGGAAACAGCCGCCCATAGGGTTAACTTTTTCTTTTTTGTACATTTCCATTGTAGCTTGGCCGAATTTTTGGCGGTCATCACCATATTTTTCTTTAAGAGCAGCCATTTTTGGCTGAAGGGCACGCATTTTGGCCATTGAGGTATATTGTGCTTTAGTCAGTGGGTACATTAGCGATTTAACGATAATAGTGATGGCAATAATTGCTACACCCCAGTTACCTAAAATACTGTGTAACCATTTAAGCAGGACAAATAAAGGCTGTGAAATAAACCATAACCAACCGTAATCTACAGTTAAGTCTAAGTCTGGGTGAATCGCTTCAAGAATATCAGACTCTTTAGGGCCCATGTAGTAAATAGCACTTAGTGTTTGTTCACTGCCTGCTTGTATGTTTACAGGTTCTGCTTTAGAACCAATAATAGCCGCGTTACTTTTAGTAATTAAGCTATAAATAGTATGTGTTTCGTCTTGCTTAGGTACCCATGCACTTACAAAGTAATGCTGAATAAATGCAACGTAACCGCCTTGGGTATTTTTATTTAGGTTTTTGTCAGCCATATCTGAAAAACTATATTTTTCGTATGGTTCATCATCCGTGCCGAATGCAGACCCTAAATAGTTTTGATCAACTAAGCTGCCTTTTTCTTGTACAGTGCGCTTAATTTGCGTGTATAGCTGTACTTGCACTGGTGCGCTTGTAGCGTTGTTTACTGTGTACTCTAGGCCTACATCGTATTGACCTTTTTTAAATACATATGTTTTAGTAAAGCTTACGCCGTTACTATCTACATAAGTAAGTGGTACACGTAGTTCATCACCACTTAGCGTGTAGGCTTTTTGCGTTGCTTGATAAGTAGGGCGACCATTTGCAGATGCATCTGGGCCATTTAAGCCAATTAAGCCACTTTGTGAAAAGTATTGATTACCATCAAACTCACCTAAAAGCATAAATGGTGTTTCTTCACCTTTTACTTCTTCGTATTGGAGTAAGTCTGCTTCAACAATGTCACCGCCTTTGGTGTCAATTTTTACTTTAAATACATCAGTTGTTATTTCAATAACTGAACGTTTAGCTAAAGTGGCTGAAGCAGGTAAACCTGAATCTGACGATGACGGTATGAAGTCATCCGATTCTGGTGAATTTGCTTGTTGTGTTTGTGTTGTGGCACTTGGATCGGCTTTAGGTGCGTTGTAATCGTTATTCCATTCTTGAAATAATAAAAACGACACTAACATTAGGCCGATTAATAAAAACGTGCGTTGCGATTCCATAACAGCTCTTATTTCTCGTGTTGGTGGTTAATATGGGTTAATTTTTCAGGTACGGGGTCTTCTCCGCCTGAATGTAAAGGATGGCATTTTAATATGCGTTTAAGTGCTAACCAACTCCCTTTTACAAATCCATGCAAATTAATTGCTTGAATCGCATAATGAGAGCAGCTTGGATTAAAACGACAATGCGGGCCTAGTAGTGGGCTTATCCACATTTGATAACCGCGGATAAATAACACTAAACAACGCTTTGGAATAGCAACAAGTGGTTTTAGTAACCTCATGGTGTTTATGCCCCTGCGTATATTTAGTGAATAGATACCATGTATTTAAAGGCTCAATTAGAGATTTTAAACGCATGATTAAAAGGTGAGCTAAAGATACATTAATTAACCCTGCAATTCTATTGCTATCGGGGTTGTTTATTAGATTTAGCTGATTTGTTTGGGCGTTTTTTAAAAGGTGGTGGTTTAGGTGCACCAGGTTTGCAGCGTTCATTTATTTTACGCCACAGTTTAGTTAACTGTTTGGTTAACTCTTCATTAGACTGCTCATCAACACCAGATTTAACCATTAGCACAATATCGATATTATCTAAATTGTGTTTATTTAAACGAAAACTTTCGCGAGCGAGTCGTTTAATACGGTTACGTTGGCATGCCTTTTTTACACGTTTTTTAGCGACAGTAAGTCCTAACCTAGGTTTGTCTTGGTCATTGGGTTTTGCTAAAAGAGTAAAGTAAGGAGTTGCAGCCCGAGCGGGTTCGTTAAATATGCGAGAGTAATGCGAGGGAGTTAACAGACGTAACTCCCTGCCAAAGCTAAAGTCTTCCACTTATAAATTAAGCAGAAAGAACTTTGCGGCCTTTAGCGCGGCGACGTGCTAATACTTTACGGCCATTTACAGTTGCCATGCGAGCACGGAAGCCGTGTGCACGTTTGCGTTTTAAAACGCTAGGTTGAAAAGTTCTTTTCATAACAATCTCATCCGATCGGTTAAAGTTAAAACATCCTATACAGGTCGCGATCCTGGCATAGGTGCCATTGCGAGCGCGAGATATTATAGATTAAGTAATGTAAAGTCAATCATAATTACGTTAGCTCAATAGGGTTTATTTACTGTTTCAAAGGGATCTTATAAGGGTGATCAAGTAGGATCATCATAAATAAAGAGTTTTCCACAGCCCTTGTATAAAAAGTGAATAAAAGCGGGGGAAAAGTAAATTGGAACGTAAATTTGGTTCGCGATCTTCGTGTTATTTTGTTATGATCACTCCTCAGCCTTTAAAATAAAAACTGTTTTAAATCAGCCTGTTAATGATTTTATACATCGATATCAACAATTTAATAAAAATCAATCTTTTACTTGTGGATAAAGTGCCTTCATAATACCCGGTCTTGGGTCGCTTATTTGGCCAACTGAACGTAATAAATGTATGATTTTTAATCATTAATGATGTGCGGGAATAAAAATTATATCTCTGGGAGTTTAACTGTGTATCTGTCGGTTTGGCAAAGTTGTTTATATGTATTGCAAGATGAGCTGCCTTCGCAGCAATTCAGTATGTGGGTAAGACCACTTCAAGCAGAAAGTACCGAAGATACCTTAACTATTTATGCACCTAATCGTTTTGTGCTTGATTGGGTTAGAGAAAAGTACCTAAATAGAATTAACGAATTATTAGTAGAAATTTGTGGTGTAGAAGCACCAGAGCTGCGTTTTGATGTAGGTAGTAAGCCTTTATTAAACACTCAAGTTGCGCCAGCTGTTGAAACTCAATCAGCGCCAAGTGCTCAGCAAACAACTGCAAAACAACAGCCACGAGAACAAAAGCCTGTTGTTGAACCTGCTCCTAAGTCAGGTTATAAATCTAATATAAAAGAAAACTATACCTTTGATAGCTTTGTTGAAGGTAAATCTAACCAATTAGCAAAAGCTGCAGCAACTCAAGTTGCTGATAATCCAGGCTCTGCTTTTAACCCTGTATTTATATATGGCGGAACAGGTTTAGGTAAAACTCACTTATTACATGCAGTAGGTAATGGCATTATGGCAAATAAGCCTGATGCTAAAATTGTTTACATGCATTCAGAGCGCTTTGTACAAGATATGGTTAAAGCACTACAAAATAATGCAATAGAAGAATTTAAGCGTTACTACCGTAGTGTTGATGCATTGATGATCGATGACATTCAGTTTTTTGCTAATAAAGAGCGTTCTCAAGAAGAATTTTTTCATACCTTTAATGCACTACTTGAAGGTAATCAGCAAATAATTTTAACCTCCGACAGATACCCAAAAGAAATTGAAGGCGTTGAAGACCGTCTTAAATCTCGTTTTGGCTGGGGCTTAACTATTGCCATTGAGCCACCAGAGCTTGAAACGCGCGTTGCTATTTTGATGAAAAAAGCCCAGCAGAGTAAGATTAATTTACCGCACGAAGTGGCCTTTTTTATTGCTAAAAAATTACGTTCTAATGTACGTGAATTAGAAGGTGCACTTAACCGTGTAATAGCTAACGCCAATTTTACGGGTCGTCCGATTTCTATCGACTTTGTAAAAGAAGCACTGCGTGACTTATTAGCACTACAAGATAAGCTTGTAACCATAGATAACATTCAACGCACAGTAGCCGAATATTACAGAATTCGTGTATCTGATCTGCTATCTAAGCGCCGCAGTCGCTCTATAGCAAGGCCTCGCCAAGTAGCAATGGCGTTATCTAAAGAATTGACCAATCATAGTCTACCTGAGATTGGCGACGCATTTGGCGGGCGTGACCATACCACCGTATTACATGCGTGTCGTAAGGTGAAATCACTACGTGATGAAAGCCACGAAATAAAAGAAGATTATCAAAATTTAATAAGAACATTGTCATCTTAGGGCTGACTTTATTATGCAAATAACAATTTCAAGAGAACAATTTTTAAAGCCATTAGTGCAAGTATCGGGTGCCATAGAGCGCAAGCATACGTTGCCTATTTTATCTAACGTATTGTTAGTGGTAGAAAACGGACAACTTTCAATGACAGGGACAGACCTTGAAATTGAGTTGGTTGCAGGCGTTTTTGTAGGTGAAGATATTGCTGATACAAAATTAACTTTACCTGCTAAAAAATTACTCGATATTTGTAAAAGTCTACCTGATGGTTCAGACCTTACTTTAAGCTTACAAGAGCACCAACTACTTTTAACAAGTGGTAAAAGTCGCTTTTCATTAACTACGCTTGCTGCTGAAGACTTTCCTAACTTAGAACAGTGGGATGGTGAAGTTGAGTTTCAACTTACTCGTATAGAGCTTCGTAAATTACTAGAAAGCACGCATTTTTCGATGGCTAATCAAGACGTACGCTACTACCTAAATGGTATGTCTTTTGAGGTTGATAACACTGATATAAAAACAGTTGCGACTGATGGCCACCGTTTAGCTATTGCTCAAAAAGAGCTGACGCAATCACTTAATACACAGCGCCAATTAATTATACCGCGTAAAGGTGTGCAAGAAATTATGCGCCTTATGGTTGCTGATGATGAATTAGTAACAATTCAGTTTGGTGCTAACCATATTCGTATTATTGATGTTGAGTTCACGTTTACCAGTAAATTGGTTGATGGGCGTTTTCCTGATTACCGTCGTGTATTACCACGTGGTGGTGACAAAGTGATTACAGCTAATCGCGAGTGGTTACGAAATGCTTTTCAACGCGTATCTATTTTATCTAACGAAAAATTTAGAGGCGTGCGATTAAATCTTTCAAACGGTTTACTTAAAATTACGGCTAACAACCCAGAGCAAGAGCAAGCTGAAGAGGTGGTAGAAGTAAACTACGAAGGTGATGATTTAGAAATTGGTTTTAATGTGTCTTATGTACTTGATGTTTTAAACACATTAAAAACTGAAGATGTTTTATTTACATTAGCCGATTCAAATAGCAGTGCACTTATTGAAGGTGCAGGCGATGAAGAAGCTATGTATGTCGTTATGCCAATGCGCTTATAAGACTATAAATATATAATGAGCTTAAGTCATTTGAGCCTCAAATATTTTCGTAATATTGAGGCATTGACGCTAGAACCAGTCAACGGCGTTAACATAATTTATGGTGAAAACGGCAGTGGAAAAACCAGCCTTTTAGAAGCTATTTATTACCTTTCTCACGGCAAATCTTTTAGAACTCCAAAACATAAAAGCATTATTTCGCATCAGCAAGAACAATTTGTAATTCATGGGCGTAAGTCGCTTCATGATTTATCGATCCCCATTGGTATTAGCAAAACCCAAAGTGGTGAAACTAGTTTAAAAATCCAAGGCAAAGCAAGTAGAAAAATGTCTGAGCTTGCGCAATTAATGCCAGTACAAATAATTACGCCTGAGAGCTACTCTTTATTTTTTGGTGGCCCGAAAGAACGCAGAAAGTTTTTAGATTTAGGTTTGTTCCACGTGGAACATGAGTTTTTTTATTTATGGCAGTCGTTTAATAAAGTATTAAAACAACGCAACGCGCTACTTAAAACAAAGCCTAAGAATTATTTTGACCAAATTAGGTTTTGGGACAAAGAATTTGTTAGACTGGCTGAACAAATAAATAAATTAAGAATGGCGTATATAAGTAGGTTTAAGCAGCAATTTTTTGATAAAATGTGTGCAGAATTAACGCTTATACGCGATTTAGAAATTAGCTATAACGCAGGCTGGAAAGAGACTGAATCTCTTAACGATGCATTAGAGCAAAGCTTTGAGCGAGACTCTCGGCAAGGATTTACAAGTAAAGGGCCTCATAAGGCTGATTTTAGTTTTAGTGTCGCTGGCAACAGCGTAGAGAATACGTTCTCTCGCGGTCAATTAAAGCTGCTATTGTATGCGTTAAAAGTAACGCAAAATAGTTTAATTGAGTCAGAGACAGATAAGCAATCTATATTGCTAATAGATGATTTACCTTCAGAGCTAGGCGAAGATACAAAAGAGAAAGTGGGGCAATTGCTTGCTCACTGCAGTTCTCAAATTTTTATATCTTCAATTTTATCTGAAAGTATTTCTGCTGTGGTGGAACCCATGCAACGAGAACTACAAATGTTCCACGTGAAACATGGCAACCTAATAACAAGATAAGTGGGATTAACCATGTCTGAGAATTATGACTCGTCGAGTATTAAAGTACTTAAAGGATTAGACGCAGTAAGAAAGCGTCCTGGAATGTATATAGGGGACACCGATGATGGCACAGGCTTACACCACATGGTGTTTGAAGTAGTTGATAACTCTATCGATGAAGCCTTAGCAGGTCATTGTGATGATATTTATGTAACTATTCACTTAGACGGTTCTGTCTCAGTACGAGATAACGGTCGTGGTATCCCAACTTCTATCCATGAAGAAGAAGGCGTATCAGCAGCCGAAGTTATCATGACGGTACTTCATGCTGGTGGTAAGTTTGATGATAACTCTTATAAAGTATCAGGTGGCTTACACGGTGTTGGTGTTTCAGTTGTAAATGCGCTTTCTGAAAAGTTAAAGCTTACAGTTCGCCGTGAAGGTAAACTTCATCAGCAGTTTTATACTATGGGTGTGCCAGATGCACCACTCGCTATTATTGGCGACTCTGAAACAACAGGTACTGAATTACGTTTTTGGCCAAGCGGCGAAACATTCACAAACCTAGATTTTCATTATGATATTTTAGCTAAACGTTTACGCGAGCTTTCATTCTTGAACTCTGGCGTTAGTATTATCTTAAGTGATGAGCGTGAAGAAAATAAATCTGACCACTTTAAATACGAAGGTGGTATTCAGGCATTTGTTGAATACCTAAACCGTAATAAAACACCGGTACATAAAGGTGTATTCCACTTTACTCACGAACGTGAAGAAGATGGTATTAGCGTTGAAGTATCAATGCAGTGGAATGATGGCTTCCAAGAAAACATCTACTGTTTTACAAACAACATTCCACAACGTGATGGTGGTACTCACTTAGCCGGTTTTAGATCTGCGCTAACACGTACACTTAATAACTATATGGAAAAAGAAGGCTTTAACAAAAAAGCTAAAACAACTAGTAATGCGACGGGCGATGATGCACGTGAAGGCTTAACTGCAGTTGTTAGTGTTAAAGTTCCAGATCCTAAGTTCTCATCACAAACCAAAGACAAGCTAGTATCAAGCGAAGTTAAATCTGCGGTTGAACAAGCAATGGCTGAAAAATTCACTGATTTCTTATTAGAAAATCCAATGGATGCCAAAATTGTTGTTGGTAAGATTATTGATGCTGCTCGTGCTCGTGAAGCTGCGCGTAAAGCGCGTGAAATGACACGTCGTAAAGGCGCAATGGATTTAGCTGGCTTACCAGGTAAGCTTGCAGATTGCCAAGAAAAAGACCCAGCCCAATCTGAACTATACATAGTGGAAGGGGACTCTGCTGGCGGATCAGCCAAGCAGGGACGTAACCGTAAAAACCAAGCTATTCTTCCACTTAAAGGTAAAATTTTAAACGTAGAAAAAGCACGTTTTGACAAAATGTTATCTTCGCAAGAAGTAGCAACGCTAATTACTGCATTAGGCTGTGGTATTGGCCGCGATGAATATAATCCTGAAAAACTTCGTTATCACCGCATCATCATCATGACCGATGCGGACGTGGATGGTTCTCACATTCGTACGCTACTACTTACTTTCTTCTACCGTCAAATGCCTGAAATTGTTGAGCGTGGGTATATCTACATTGCACAGCCGCCGCTTTATAAAGTGAAAAAAGGTAAGCAAGAGCGTTATATTAAAGATGATCCAGCACTCGTTGATTACTTAACTTCATTAGCACTAAATAATGCCGCACTTTATACAAGTGCAGATGCAAGTGCGATTGAAGGTGAAGCACTTGAGCAAATTGTTCATGATTACCAAAACACAGTTAAAGTAATTGAGCGCTTAAAACGTAAATACCCTAATACGGTAATGGAGCGTTTAATTTATCAAAGCGAACTGAAAACAGATGACCTTTCAGACGAAGCTAAAGTAATTGCTTGGACTAAAGAACTTGTTGATGACCTTATTGAACGTGATGAAGATGCAACAATTTTCCATGCAGGTACTGAGCATGACGCAGAGCGCAACCTATACTTCCCGGTTGTGAATATTCGTCAGCACGGTGTTGATAAAGCACATGTACTTCATCATGACTTTATTGCATCACGTGACTACCAACGTATTGCTGTGACTGGTACTAACATTGCAAATATCCTTGGTGAAGGCGCATATATTCAACGTGGTGAGAAAACAAAACCTGTTGATAACTTTGTGGATGCTTTGGAATGGTTGATCACAGAATCTAAGCGCGGGATCTATATTCAACGCTATAAAGGATTGGGTGAGATGAACCCTAGCCAACTGTGGGAAACGACAATGGATCCTAGCGCTCGTCGTATGTTACAAGTAACTATTGAAGACGCAGTTGCTGCGGATCAATTGTTTGCAACATTAATGGGCGATCAAGTTGAGCCTCGTCGTGACTTTATTGAAACTAACGCACTACGCGTAGTTAACTTAGACGTGTAAAAAATTATACTTACATCTTGAAAGGAGCCTAATGGCTCCTTTTTTATTTTATCAACCGCACAAACTGCTTAAAACCTGAGTGTGCACAAGGTATACTGAGGGTAATTTCACGCTACTTCTCAGATAGTAAAAAGCCAAATATGCAAAAATATGACGTTAAAACCTTTCAAGGTTTGATCCTGGCTTTACAGGATTATTGGGCGCAGCAAGGCTGTGTCATTATTCAACCACTTGATATGGAAGTGGGCGCAGGGACATTCCACCCGCAAACATTTTTAAAATCGATTGGCCCAGAGCCAATGTCGAGCGCGTACGTACAGCCATGTCGTCGTCCTACGGATGGTCGCTATGGCGAAAATCCAAATCGCTTACAACATTACTACCAATTTCAAGTAGTACTTAAGCCATCGCCAGATAACATCCAAGAGCTTTATTTAGGCTCGTTAGCGGCAATGGGTATTGACACCCTTACTCACGAAGTACGCTTTGTTGAAGATAACTGGGAATCACCTACGCTAGGCGCATGGGGCTTAGGTTGGGAAATTTGGTTAAACGGTATGGAAGTAACGCAGTTTACCTACTTTCAACAAGTAGGCGGTTTAGAGTGCTCACCGGTAACAGGTGAAATCACTTACGGCCTAGAGCGTTTAGCAATGTACATTCAAGGCGTAGATAGCATTTACGACCTAGTATGGGCTGACGGTCCACTAGGGCGTGTAACATACGGCGACGTGTTCCATCAAAATGAAGTAGAGCAATCTACTTATAACTTTGAACATGCAAACGTAGAAGACTTATTTGCACAGTTTGATAAGTGTGAAGCAGAAAGCCAAAAGTTAATTGAAGCTAACTTACCACTACCTGCATACGAGCAAGTAATGAAAGCATCGCACGCATTTAACTTGCTAGATGCACGCCACGCAATATCGGTAACAGAACGTCAGCGTTATATTTTACGCGTTCGTGCGTTATCTAAAGCGTGTGCACAAAGTTATTACGATGCACGTGAAGCGCTTGGTTTCCCGCTGTGTAAGGATAAGTAAAATGTCAGCACAAAATTTATTAGTAGAAATTGGCACAGAAGAGTTGCCACCAAAAGCTTTGCGTAAATTAGCAGAAGCCTTTGCTGCAAATTTAACTCAAGAGCTAGAAACACTAGAGTTAGCACACCAAGGTGTAAGCTGGTATGCATCGCCTCGTCGTTTGGGTTTACAAGTAAAATCGCTTGAAGCTAAGCAACAAGACAAAGAAGTAGAAAAGCGCGGCCCAGCTACAAAGGCAGCGTTTGATAGTGAAGGTAATCCAACTAAAGCAGCGATGGGTTGGGCGCGTGGTTGTGGTATTGACGTAAGTGAAGCACAAACACTCGAAACCGATAAAGGCGCTTGGTTATTACACATTGCTAAAGTAGCAGGGCAAGAAACTAAAGCGCTAATGACAGATGCTATCGCTAAAGCATTAAGTAAATTACCAATCCCTAAACCTATGCGTTGGGGCGCGAATAAAACACAATTTATTCGCCCAGTTCATACAGTCACTATTTTATTTGGTAGCGAGTTACTAGAAGGCGAAATACTTGGTAAACAAGTAAGTAACCAACTACAAGGCCATCGTTTCCATCATCCAGAAAAAATTAGTATTAACCATGCTGATGATATTTTTGATGTACTTAAATCGGCTTACGTTATTGCTGACTACGAGCAGCGTAAAGCGCAAATACGTACACAAATAGAAGAGGCAGCAAGCGCAGTTAACGCTGTTGTCGCGATGGATGAAGACTTACTAGAAGAAGTAACATCACTTGTAGAGTGGCCAGTTACTTTAACTGCTACATTTGAAGAAGCATTTTTAGATGTACCGGCCGAAGCGCTAATTTACACCATGAAGGACGACCAAAAATACTTCCCGTTATTAGATCAAAACGGCAAACTTTTAAATAAGTTTTTGTTTGTATCTAACATCGAAAGTAAAGATCCAAGTGTGGTTATATCAGGTAACGAAAAAGTAGTGCGCCCACGTTTAGCTGATGCACAATTCTTCTTTGAAACTGATAAAAAGAAAACATTAGAAAGCCGTTTAGAGTCGCTTGATACCGTTTTATTCCAAAAGCAGTTAGGTACGCTTAAAGATAAATCTGTACGTATTAGCGAGCTTGCCGGTTACATTGCAGAGCAGTTAGGTGCCGACAAAGACCTTGCAAAGCGTGCTGGTTTATTAAGTAAAACTGACTTAATGACCGAAATGGTAATGGAATTTACCGACGTACAAGGTGTTATGGGTATGCATTACGCTCGCCACGATGGTGAAGCTGAAGATGTAGCAGTTGCGCAAAACGAGCAATACATGCCACGCTTTGCAGGCGACAACTTACCTACAAACCTAATTAGCTGTGCAGTTGCCATTGCAGATAAGTTTGATACGCTGGTGGGTATTTTTGGTATAGGCCAAGCACCAAAAGGTGATAAAGACCCATTTGCGCTTCGTCGTGCTGCTATTGGTGCACTACGCATCATGGTAGAAAAAGAACTACCGCTTGATATTTTAGACCTAGTAGCAAAAGCACAAACCCTGTTTGGCGATAAGTTAACTAATCTAAATGTATCAACAGATGTATTTGATTTTATGCTAGGGCGTTTTCGCGCATGGTATCAAGATGAAGGTATTGAAGTAGACGTAATTCAAGCTGTGCTTGCACGCCGTCCAACTAAGCCTGTTGATTTTGATCGCCGTGTTAAAGCGGTAAGCCATTTCCGTACATTAGACGAAGCAGAAGCGCTTGCAGCGGCTAATAAGCGTGTAGGTAATATTCTGGCTAAAAACAATATTACTAGTCAAGGTGATGTTGATGAGAGCTTATTAAGCGACGACGCTGAAAAAGTATTAGCATCACAAGTGGCAAAATTTGCCACTGAGCTTGCACCACTTTATGCCGATGGAAACTATCAAGAAGCATTAAGCCAATTAGCGGGTATTCGTCAAAGTGTTGATAACTTTTTTGACAACGTAATGGTTATGGCCGACGATGAAGCAGTTAAACAAAATCGTCTTGCGCTACTAAGCCAGTTAAGCGGATTATTTTTAGGTATTGCAGATATTTCTGTGTTACAAAAATAAGCTAACTTAGCAATTTAAAAAGCCAGCGATTTGCTGGCTTTTTAGTTTTCACAGAACGTAAAGGATATTTATTGATGATCCCAATGAAACGAATTTCAACCCTTGCTATTGCCGGCTTACTTACAGCCTGTACTAGCCAAATTTCTATTAACGACGTACTGCCACAACAAGAGCTAGATAAAACCATTTACTTAAGAGGCGACTTTACGCTTTGGGATGCTGAACCTCAGTATCAATTTATGCCAGTAGGTCCTGCGCTCTACCAAGCAGAAGTTAAATTTAGTACGCCAGGTAAAGTATACGAGTTTAAAATAGCCGATGCCGATTTTAGTGAAGGCTACAACTGTGGCTATAGCGATACACAACCTGAAGGGCAAAAACTAACACTTGGCCAACCAGCGCTTGCCGACTGTAATACTATTTATAATTACTTTAGCTATACACCCGCAATAAAAGGCACGTACATAGTAAGCATTGATTACAGTGTCTACGATGAGCCGAAAGTGACGATAACGAAGAAATAGCTGTAAGCTTAAAGCTATCAGTTTTTAGCTGCCCGAGTGAGCTTATAGATTTGCAACAAGGACGTTAATATGAAATTGAGCCTTTGGATTAAGGGGTAGTGCATTGAATAATTATATAGAGTACTGCTATCTAGAAAATGATAAGCCTAGCTTTGAACGAAGTAAGTTAACTGAGACAGACTCATATGAGTGCATAGCAAAACATAAAGTTTTTTTACGAAAGCTAGAGATAGAAAATTTATTTGATGTTTTGATCGAGGAGGTTAAAACATTTAAATCATTACTTACTATGGCTCAACTTTCACAAGAGTTTTCAAATTTCTCTGAGGTACATGCTTACATAGAAAATCAAAAAGCTCGTACTAAATTAAATATCTCCTATCTAAGTATTTTGAATACTGGAAAATTAGTTTTAGATCGGTTGTACATTGAACGTAATAAGTTTTCGATAATAATGATATCGATCAATCATTATTATCTGAATTATTGATTGAAAGGGAGAGGATCTTTAAAGAGAATCAGTATTATGTTCTATGCTGTAATTTGAGAAATTTATGCCAACATAAAATGTTACCCGTAAATAGGCTAACTTTAAAATATCCATCTAAAAGTAAACATGGGAATGGCGTAATAACAAAATTTCAGATTCCACTCGTATTATCGGCAATGGAAGAGAAAGAGAGGATAAAGTTGTTAAAGGGGTTAAACTCTGCATTTAAAGGTGAGCTCTTAAAGTATGATTTAGTCGACCTCAACAGAGCGATAGATGGTTATTTTGAAGGGATTTTTGATTTAATGATAAAACTACGCACCTTGGTAAATAAATCAGTAACTGGGGCTGAAGATTATTTTAGTAAGTTACTTGGTCAGAATATAGACTTAGACGCGAAGCGACTCTTGGGGCCGCCAGCGTTAGTAGTTGACAATGAAAAGAAATTTTACTTGGATTTTGAGTGGTTCCGAGTGGCTCATTATTTAGAAGAAAAAAATAATTCTCACTTCAAAAGCAGTAATTTAATTAGAACACAGTATTTGAGCAATGAACCTTAAAGTCCTTTCTTCACCACATACCTATACGGTGCTTCTTCAACATCTTTAGCCACCAGCGTGTGATCCATAAACGTACAAAAGCTGGGAATGTCGCGGGTGGTTGATGGGTCGTCGGCAATGATAAGCAGTGTTTCGCCGTCATTAATTTTGCGAATGGCAGCGCGAATCATCATTACAGGTTCTGGGCAGCGTAGGCCCATGGCGTCTAATTGGTGATCGGGATTATCAAAGCTCATAAAAAGTTACCTGTAAAAATAGTCGCGGCTTGGTTAGGTCGGGTAGTTTAGCGCAAATAAACCTGTGGGTTAACTATTTTGCATATAACGAATCAGCTCAATAAAGTAAAAAACAATCTGGCATAAGTTTAATACACCCGATCACATTATTCATTTAGCTGGTGGCACAATAAAAAAAGGCGAACTGATTTGCATCAGTTCGCCTTTTTAATCACCAAGATGGTTTACATGTTTAAGCTAATAATTAGTCTTGAACACGTTCAAATACAGTGGCAATGCCTTGGCCTAAACCAATACACATAGTTGCTAAACCGTATTTTGCATTTTTGTCTTCCATTAAGTGAATAAGCGATGTGCTAATACGCGAACCCGAACAACCTAGAGGGTGACCAAGTGCGATTGCTCCGCCGTTTAAATTCACTTTTTCGTCAACCACGTCTGCTAAACCTAAGTCTTTAAGTACAGGCAGTGATTGTGCTGCAAATGCTTCGTTAAGCTCTGCTACATCGATGTCATCAATTGTAATACCAGCTTGTGCAAGTGCTTTTTTACTTGCTGGTACTGGGCCGTAACCCATGATTGATGGATCGCAACCAGCAACAGCCATAGCTCTAATGCGTGCACGAATTGGTAAACCAAGCTCTTTTGCTTTTTCTTCGCTCATTACTAACATGGCTGATGCGCCATCAGAAAGAGCAGAAGACGTACCCGCAGTAACTGAGCCTGTAGCTGGGTTAAATACTGGGCGAAGCTGAGATAAACCTTCAACCGTTGTTTCAGGACGAATTACTTCATCATCTTCAACTAAAATAAGTGAGCCATCTGCTGCGTGACCTTCCATTGCTAAAATTTCGCGGCGGAAACGTCCTTCAACTGTTGCAGCATGTGCACGTTGATGTGAGCGATAAGCAAACTCGTCTTGCTGCTGACGGCTAATGCCGTGAATAGTAGCAAGGTATTCAGCTGTTAAGCCCATAGAGCCAGATGCTTGTGCAATTGATGTAGCTAGGCCAGGGTGAAAATCGTTACCGTGGGTCATAGGTACGTGACCCATGTGCTCAACACCACCAATTAGGTAAGTGTCGCCAGCGCCTGTCATAATGGCGCGTGCTGCGTCATGTAATGCTTGCATTGACGAGCCACATAAACGGTTAACGGTTGTAGCAGGTACTGAATGTGGAATACCCGCAAGCAGTGATGCGTTACGTGCAACGTTAAAGCCTTGCTCTAATGTTTGCTGTACACAACCCCAATAAATGTCGTCAATTGATGCTGGATCAACCGCTGGGTTGCGTTCTAGTAAGCCCTTCATTAAGTGAGCGCTTAAGTCTTCCGCACGCTTGTTTTTAAATACGCCGCCTTTTGAGCGACCCATTGGTGTGCGGATACAATCTACAATTACTGGATTATTCATGATATTAACCTTCCACCTTATAGAAAACACGACCTTCTTCGGCCCATTTGCGAGTTTGCTCTGATACTTGGTAAATCGCACCTAGGTGAGCATATTTGTCTGCTGATGCAACAAAGTTAGCTAAACCAGTTTGATCTAAGTAACGGAACGCGCCGCCTCTAAATGGAGGGAAACCAACGCCGTATACAAGGGCCATATCAGCTTCTTGCGGAGAAGCAACAATGCCTTCTTGTAAACAAAGTAGTACTTCGTTGATCATTGGGATCATACAACGGTCAATGATTTCTTGTTTATCAAATTCTTTAGGTGCATCAGTAATTGGCGCTAGTAGCTCAACTGCTGTTGCATCGCTTGATTTTTTAAGACGACCACGACGGTCTGTTTCGTACTTGTAAAAGCCCGCCTTGTTCTTTTGACCAAAACGTTTTTCGTTAGCAAAAACAGTTACCGGATCTTTTTCTGCACGTGCCATACGCTCAGGGAAACCGTCTGCCATTACGCCAGTACAATGATAAGCCGTATCAATACCTACAACGTCAAGTAGGTAAGCTGGACCCATTGGCCAGCCAAATACGTTTTCCATTACTTTATCTACTTTTGCAAAGTTAGCGCCTTCAACAACTAATTTGCTAAAGCCTGCAAAGTACGGGAATAAAACACGGTTTACAAAAAAGCCAGGGCAATCGTTAACAACGATAGGTGACTTGCCAAGTTTAAGGGCGTAATCAACTACCGCGTTAATTGTTTTATCAGAAGTTTTTGCACCACGGATAATTTCTACTAACGGCATTCTTGGCACTGGATTGAAAAAGTGCATACCACAGAAGTTTTCTGGTTTATCTAACGCTTCTGCAAGTAAATCAATACAAATAGTCGATGTGTTTGATGTAAGTACAGTGCCTTCAGGCATGTTCTTTTCAAGGTCAGCTAATACTGCTTGCTTAACTTTAGGATTTTCTACTACGGCTTCAACAATAATGTTGGCGTTTTGTAGGTCAGCATCGTTAAGCGTTGGTTTAATTTTGCTAAGCGTTGCCAGCATTTTTTCCATTGGCATATGGCCGCGTTTAACTTTTGCACCAAGTAGCTTAGATGCTTCACCCATACCTAAATCAAGCGCATCCTGTTGGATGTCTTTCATTATGATTGGTGTGCCTTTATAAGCTGACTGGTATGCAATACCGCCGCCCATAATACCTGCGCCTAATACCGCAGCTTGTTTAATTTCAACATCGCTGTGTTTAGCAAGTTTGCGTGCTTTGCCTTTAATGAACTGGTCATTTAAGAAAATGCCGGTTTGTGCAGCTGCTTCGTTAGTACGCGCAAGTTTTGCAAAGTTAGCATTTTCGATTGCCATTGCTTCATCGCGAGTACAGTTTGCCGCTGCTTTAATGGTACGTACTGCCATAACCGGTGCAGGATAGTGGCCTTTGGTTTTACCCATTACCATACCTTCTGCCATAGCAAAGCTCATGCCTTGCTCAACGCGGTTTAATTTAAGTGGCTGTAATTTTACGTTGCGTTTTGCTTGCCAATCTAACTTGCCAGCAATTGCTAATTCAAGTGTTGCTACGCTTGACTCTAGTAGTTTGTCAGTACTAACTACCGCGTCAAACGCACCTACTTTAAGGGCATCAGCTGCGCGGTTTTCTGCGCCTGAGGTAATCCACATCATTGCGTTATCGGCGCCAATGATGCGTGGTAAGCGCACTGTGCCACCAAAACCAGGCATTATGCCAAGTTTAACTTCTGGTAGGCCCATTTTAGCTGTTTCGCTTGCAACACGATAATCGGTAGCAAGTGCCCACTCACACCCACCGCCAAGTGCCATACCGTTTATAGCGCTTAGAGTTGGGAATGGTAGATCTTCGATTGAATCAAAAACGTCGGTTGCGTTTTTGATCCACGTTACTAATTCTTCTTCTGGTTTAGTAAACGTAGGTAAAAATTCGAAGATGTCGGCACCAATAATAAAGTGGTCTTTATCACTGGTAAAAATCATGCCTTTGATATCAGTATTAGCGGCTAATTCTTTTAATGCTGCCGCGCAATCTGAAAGAGTTTTTTGAGATAGTGTGTTTACAGAACCTGCAACACAAAACTTAAACTCGGCGATGTTTTCCTTAAGGAAGCTAACTTCAAAGGAATCGCTTTTATATAACATTATTATTCTCCCTAGTTGACGAACTAAGACTGGTACGATGAGTTTGCATTTCAATCAGTGTGCTTGCTTTAAATTAAAAATGCAACGAAAAATTTAACTCGGTTACAAACGGCTGGTTAAAATATAGCTGGTTTGGTGCTAAGGTGTGATGGAAAGTTTTTAGTCATCGCTTTAATTTTTTATTAAAGGACATTATGAAAAAATATTTATTAAACGTTGCGGCAGCTGCATTTATATTTCCTCTTTATTCTGCCGAGGCGAGTATCGATAACGATGCTTTTTTAGATGCTGAAAAAAAAGCACGTTACGGTAGTTATCAAGACTTTAAAGAAGCGGTTAGTGGACTTAATCATCCGCTAAAACCGTATGTTGAAAAAACCTATTGGCAGCGTAACCCAAACTTTAAATACCAAGCCGAAATAGAAGACTACTTAACTATTTATCAGCATACGCCATTAGAATGGCCTGTGCGAAAAGCGTGGTTAGAGTACTTAAAAGATAAAAACAAAAAAGCGGCATATATTCGTAATTATCGCCAAACCTCAAATGCTGAGCTTACGTGTACTTATTTGGATTTTCAGCTTGATTTAGGCGCACCTGAAAAAGCAATTTTTAATCAGGTTACTGATTTGTGGGCTGTTGGAAAGTCGCAGCCCAATGAGTGTGATGCGCTTTTTTCTCAGTGGCGTAAAAAAGGCTACATGAAAGAAGAAACCGTATGGCAACGCGTTACACTCGCAGCGCAAGGCGGTACACAAAGCTTATTACCTTATTTAAAAACACTATTGCCTAAAAATGAACGCTACTTAGCTGATTTATATTTAAAAGTACGTCGCGATCCAAGCGCAGCGGCTGGTTTATATCGTTATAAAAATAAATCGGATAAAGAAGGCGAAATAGCTCTTTATGGGGTTAAGCGTTTAATTTGGCGCGACAAAGAGCTTGCATTAAAAGCATGGGAAAAGTTAGAAAAAATATTTAACTACAGCGAAGCTTCTAAGGCTGATGTGTATTACACCTTTGCGCTATCGCTTGCATCAAGCGGGCACAAACAAGCTAGCTTTTGGTTAAATAAAGTACCTAAAGACCGACAAGATAAAAAGTTAATACAATGGCAGCTGGGTAATATGCTCAAAACCCAAGATTGGGAAGGTATAGCTGCATTTTTTACAGGTAAAGAAGATTTAAGCTTAGGCCAACAATATTGGTTAGCGTATAGCTACGCTAAACGAGGCGAGCAACAAAAAGCGGATGATATTTGGAAAAAAGTGGCTGCTAATCGCGATTATTATGGCTTTTTAGCTGCTGCGCGTTTAGGGCTGCCTATTGATTTAAATAATCACCCTTTAGCGGTTGATCAAAAGTTGGTAGATAAAGTGAGTAATGCACCAGGGTTTAAACGTGCAAAGGCGCTTTACGATATAGAACGATTTACCTCAGCGCGCCGTGAGTGGAATTACTTAACAGATACCTCTAGTGCTGACGAAAAGTTAGCTGCATCAATACTCTCTACCGATTTAGGTTGGCACGACAGCACTATTTTTACACTCGCTAAAATAAAAGCGTGGGATAATGTAGAGCAGCGTTTTCCGTTTGCATATCAAGATGTATTTGAGCGTTACAGCAAACGTAGCAAAATAGACCCCGCATGGAGTATTGCAATAGCAAGGCGTGAGAGCTCATTTGCACCCGATGCTCGCTCGCATGCTAATGCGCGTGGCTTAATGCAATTATTGCCAAGTACTGCTGAGTACGTAAATAAAGGAAGTGTATCGAGTAATCGTTTGTATCAGCCTAAAACTAATATTAGATTAGGTACAAGTTACTTACAGTATTTAAAAAAGAAAAACCACGGCAACGAAGTACTAGCAACAGCTTCTTATAATGCGGGGTATCATCGTATAAAACGTTGGTTACCCGATGAAGCAATTCCGGCTGAGTTATGGGTAGAGCTTATTCCGTATCGTGAGACCCGCGACTATGTAAAAAATGTATTTGCATATAGGCAGGTGTATCACACTCGAATGGGCCGAGAAGGTAATGTGCTCGCGCCGCTCCTTGAAATGAAAATGGGTGGTTGAATATATAATACCCACCGAGTAATAACTTAACACGATTGGTATAAGCATTAAGAAGGGGGATATTTACATGTTAAATATCCCCCTTTTTTGAGCGCTCAGCCTTTAAGTGGTAGACTCAAAGCAAGTTAAATTTAACAGATGGATTAACAATGGATAAATTAGCCGTTTTATACGCCGAACATATTGCAACACTGCAACAGCGTACTCGTACAATTTGTGACCGTGAAGGGTTAGAGGGATTAGTTATTCACTCAGGCCAAGCTAAGCGCCAGTTTTTAGACGACATGTATTACCCGTTTAAAGTTAATCCACAATTTAAAGCTTGGTTGCCTGTAATTGATAATCCACATTGCTGGATTGTGGTTAATGGTAGCGATAAGCCAAAGCTTATTTTTTATCGTCCAGTTGATTTTTGGCATAAAGTACCTGACGAGCCACGTGACTTTTGGGCTGAGTACTTTGATATCGAGCTATTACTACAGCCTGATCAAGTCGAAAAGCTACTTCCATACGATAAAGCTAAATATGCGTATATGGGCGAGTACATTGAAGTAGCACAAGCACTTGGTTTTAGTTTAATGAACCCTGAGCCTGTATTAAATTACTTTCATTTTCATCGTGCATACAAAACGCAGTACGAGCTTGAATGTTTACGCCAAGCTAACCGCATAGCAGTAGACGGGCATAAAGCCGCACGCGATACGTTTTACAATGGTGGTAGCGAGTTTGATATTCAACAAGCGTACCTTATGGCTACACGCCAAAGCGAAAACGAAATGCCATACGGTAATATTGTTGCGCTTAACGAAAACTGCGCTATTTTGCATTACACACATTTTGACCCTAAAGCGCCGCATACTCATAATTCGTTTTTGATTGATGCAGGTGCAAACTTCAACGGTTACGCTGCTGATATTACCCGCACATACGATTTTAAAAAGCAGGGTGAGTTTGCTGAGCTTGTTAATACTATGACGGCTACGCAAATTGAGTTAGGCAAAGGTTTAAAACCAGGTATGTTATATGGCGATTTACATGTTGAATGCCATAACCGTATTGCGCAAATTCTTAGCGACTTCAAAATTGTAAACTTACCAGCGGCAGAAATTGTTGAGCGTAAAATTACGTCTACTTTTTTCCCGCATGGACTCGGGCATCATTTAGGTTTACAAGTTCATGATATGGGCGGTTTTATGAGTGATGAAAAAGGAGGGCATCAGCCATCACCAGAAGGGCATCCATTCTTGCGTTGTACTCGTAAAATTGAGAAAAACCAAGTATTCACTATAGAGCCGGGTTTATATTTCATTGATTCACTATTAGGTGATTTAGCACAAACCGACAACAAACAGTTTATTAACTGGGATAAAGTTGAGACATTTAAACCTTATGGCGGTATTCGTATTGAAGACAACATTATTGTGCACGAAGATAGCCTAGAAAATATGACTCGTGATTTAGCGCTCGACTAGATCCTTATAAAGACGAGTTAGCTAATACGCGCTAAAATACGCGAATACAAAGGGGCCTTTTGGCCCCATTTTTAATTGAGCTTTAATTATGTCTGAATATAAATACCCTGCCGAAGATGTGTTTCACCAAGAAGAAATTAAAAAAAGCACTTTTATTGTTCATATAGCTCATACGCCTGATTTAAATGCAGCTAAAGCGTTTATTAAAAGCATTGAAGAAAAGTACTCAGATGCTCGCCATAACTGTTGGGCGCATGTAGCGGGTAATCCTGGTGGCAGCCATGTTTATGGTTTTTCAGATGATGGAGAGCCAAATGGTACTGCAGGCAAACCTATGTTAAATGTGCTGGTGGGATCCGGGCTTGGTGAAATTACCGCAGTGGTTACACGTTATTTTGGGGGTATTAAGTTAGGCACAGGTGGTTTAGTGCGTGCTTATGGCGGCTCGCTTAATAATGCGCTTACTCAACTTAAAACAGTCACTAAAGTACCTAGCGTAGAAATTATTGGCCAAAGCGAATACAACATGCAAGGTGCAATAGAGCAGTTATTAAAAACCAATTATCAGGTACTTAATATTGATAAGCAATTTACTGCTAATATTGAATGGGTGATCACAATAGATAGCCGACAAGCCCAGCAAGCAATAAAAGATATTTTTGATTTAAGCCACGGCGCAGTTGAGTTAACTATTAAAGAGTAATAACCTACACAAATTGCATTTAATGCATACCTGTTTAATTTGATCTGATTGAAGTTACTCAATCTCAGTTTACTAATAATAAAAGCGATAAGCTAAATGCAATTTCGTACCATCATAAAAATTCTTGGCCAACTTGTTGCGCTGTTTAGTATTACCATGGTGCCACCGGCACTGGTGTCTTTAATTTATAAAGACGGTGGTGGTGTTCCGTTTGTTTTAGCATTTATATTCAGCGTTGTTATTGGCATGATGGCTTATTACCCAAACCGCCATGAAAACGGCGATTTAAAAGCACGCGAAGGCTTTTTAATTGTAGTTTTGTTTTGGTTAGTACTAGGGGCGTTTGCATCATTACCGCTTATATTTTTACAAGAGCCAAACTTATCTTTGGCTGATGCCGTATTTGAGGCGTTTTCAGGCCTTACGACCACCGGTGCTACCGTACTAACGGGTATTGAATACTTGCCAAAATCGGTATTATTTTATCGCCAGCAACTCCAGTGGTTTGGCGGTATGGGTATAATCGTACTTGCTGTCGCTATACTGCCCATGCTTGGTGTGGGTGGCATGCAGTTATACAGAGCTGAAATACCTGGTCCTGTTAAAGACTCTAAAATGACCCCTCGCATAGCCGATACAGCCAAACACCTTTGGTATATTTATGTGTCGTTAACTATTACGTGTATGCTGGCTTATTGGGCTGCAGGAATGGAGTGGTTTGATGCTATATGTCATGCGTTTTCTACAGTAGCGATAGGTGGTTTTTCTACTTACGATGCGTCTATGGGGCATTTTGACAGCCCAATGATTAACTTTATTTGCGTGTTCTTTTTAATTATTGCCGCCGTCAACTTCTCTTTGCATTACGCCGCAGTGGCGAGCAGAAACATTCAAGTATATATACGTGATCCTGAGTTTAAGGTGTTTTTGTGTATTCAATTAGCGCTGGTGGTTATTTGTTTTACTGTGCTTTCATCCAACGAAATATTTGCCAATGGCGACGAGACCCTCGATCAGGCTTTGTTTCAAGCGGTATCTATGAGTACAACGGCAGGCTTTGCTACCGATAACTTTTCTACTTGGCCGCTGTTTTTACCTATTTTACTTATATTTTCGAGCTTTATTGGTGGCTGTGCAGGCTCTACCGGTGGCGGCATGAAAGTAGTAAGAGTGTTTTTACTTTACTTACAGGGCGTACGTGAACTTAATAGGCTTGTACACCCACGCGCTATATACTCTATTAAACTTGGCCGTAAAGCATTGCCAGATAAAGTTGTAGAGGCCGTGTGGGGCTTTTTCTCGGCATATGCACTGGTGTTTATTATTATTATGCTGGCGCTTATGGGGACTGGTATGGATAACATAACGGCGTTTTCTGCCACTGCTGCATGTTTAAATAACTTAGGCCCAGGTTTAGGTGATGTTGCCTCGCACTATGGTGCAATTACCGATGGCGCAAAATGGTTGCTAACTATTGCTATGGTATTTGGCCGGTTAGAAATATTCACGTTATTAGTATTATTTACGCCTACTTTTTGGCGTGGCTAAACGCTATTAAACTAACTCAGGGGTAGAGTATGCCAGCGTCAAATCTAAACAAATTACACCAACTCACTACGAGTGGCTTGGTTGACTTAGAAATACTCACTCCCACCGACAGCAAGCGCATTAAAACCGAGTTTGTAGGCTTGCTCGAGAATAAGTTTATTATTTTAAATTACCCTAGTTCAAAGCGCTTGCCTGCGAGTAGTGATTATTTACGCGATGGTGTAATGGTTATAGTAAGAGCATTAATAGAAGGCAGTGGCGGGCAAATTATTGCATTTCGACAACAAATAATGTCGGTGGCTTCTCATCCTGCTAGGTTGATTTTTATTAACTACCCTAAGCAAGTACAGCTTTTTGCTCTGCGCTCTCAAGCACGCATACCTACCTTATTACCGGCTAAATTAAAAGTGAACGATGACAGAGTACTTGAAGGCATCATCAAAGATATTTCACTCACTGGTGTTATGTTTGATGTTAGGGGCGATCAACAAGACGAAGACCTAAAAAACATGCAATGCACTGTAATACTCGATACCAATAGTAAGGATTTTCAGGGTGAGATTTGCAGTGTGAAAGAGCACTCATCGGGTGTTAATTGCGGAATTAGGTTATTAGCCAGTGAAGATGAAATGAAAGCATTTATGAAAGAACATTTTATCGACCCATCAGTACTTGATATGGCTGTAGAGTAGTAACGTTTCGCCTTTTTGCAACAAAAAGGTATTTTGCGTAAAAATTTAAAAATACTTCTTCATTTAATTTAAAAATAAATATAATTTCCTTAAATAACAGTTTGTTGAGTTAGTTGAAAATAGAATTATTATTTTCACTGCAAACCTGCTTAGCTTAAAGTTTACTTAAATTTTCTAGGTAAAACCCCACCTTTCTATTAAATACTCAAAACTGTAGCTTTTTACTTAATTGTAACTACCTGTTTTTGTTGGCTTTAATTTTCGCTTTATAAATCGCGTTGCTAAATAGCAACAAAAATCACAGCTAAAATCTTTAAAACAACGAGAAAGTTATCGTAATACATTGATATATAGAGGCTTTTAAAGGTTGGCATTTAAGTTGTAATAGTCTGGGTGTACTGAACGAAAACGTGATTTAAAGTGAAAGACTTAATCGCACACACATAAATTTGAAGGATACATATTATGAAAAGCATTAATAAAACTTTAGCACTAATCGCTATTGCATCTTCATCAGCAGCTTTTGCAGCATCAGATTTCGATACGTTAGATGTAGATGGTAATGGCGCAATTAGCCAAGCAGAAGCGTCGGTAGATGCAAAGCTAATGAGCATGTTTTCAGAGCTCGATACTGACCAAAATGGTGAGTTATCAAAAGAAGAGTTTTCAGAAGCTTAATTTAAAGTGATTTATCCTGAGTTGCCAAAGACAACCTAAGTAGGCAAGGGAGTTTACGAAAGAGGATAACAAGGAAGTGAATATGACTTTAATTTTAGCAAACCAATTTTTTGATAGAACATTGAATATGAAGGAATACGCTATGAAACATCTAAATAAAGCACTTGCTCTTATTTGTATTAGTTCAGACAAGAT